>NZ_JAVRHM010000013.1:0-137024 GCF_031846525.1 Autumnicola patrickiae | reverse complement strand
GACATTTTCACACATTTCAAGACAATAGTCCACCAATTTTTGGATATCCTTGTATTCTGTAACAAGAATGTCGTTCGATGCCCTGCATACTGCTGCAAAAGCTTTGTCCAGTCTTATGCATTCAATCATATCCTTTAGGTTTTCTTCATTTAAACAAGCGTCGGCACACCAGTTGCAGTGATTTACCTTTTACTAGCTCTTCATTTCTCATAGTTAAATTTTTAAGTTGATTTCGAAATTACAGCTTAACGACGTAATAAACCTTTTGACTTTAAAAGCAAAGCATTAGTTATTATGGTTTTATAGCATTTTTAGCATAGTTTAACTTTCTGTTTAATTCACAACCTGTTAAGCAATTTCGTATGAATGTTTAGGGGAAAAGATCTTTAGGTACTTGAGAGTAGCTTTAAAGAATTTCCGATTTATGACTTATTGGAAAATTGCCTTTAACTGATGTAGTTCTCACATTTCCAATGTTCATAGAATTCTGAGTAACCCAATTTCCAGAACTGCTTGTCTATAAAGTGGTGGCAAACCACAGTTTTTCCCTGAATCTTATGAAAACTTTAAAACATACAATTTTTCAAAAAAATTGAATTCTATAGATGCCGTTTTTTCCTTGAAAAATTAAAATCTGCCTACAAAAGAGATCAATAAAGAACAATTTAAATGTGAATCTTGAAAATTTTAATATTCTGTACTTATTCTGTACTAGAGCAAAATAAAAAAGGCTCCCGATTTCTCGAAAGCCTTGTGTTTACTGGTAGCGAGAACGAGATTTGAACTCGTGACCTCCGGGTTATGAATCCGACGCTCTAACCAACTGAGCTACCTCGCCATAGTTGTCGAAAATCGCCAAATTATAGTAGTGGCCTCATTTCCGAAGCATTTACCTCTGTGCAAATGCGGGTGCAAATATAAAAACAATTCTAATTGGCGCAAACAATAAATTCTAAAATATTTATTTTCTTTTCTTTCAATCTTTATAATTAATATCTATATTGGCTCAAAACACATTAAACAATGGAAGAAAAGATCAAGTACGAAATGGAATTTCCTATTCATGCTTCTCCATCTCTACTATATCAATATATCTCTACACCTTCAGGTTTGAGCGAGTGGTATGCCGATAATGTCAATTCTCGTGGAGAAATTTTTACATTTATCTGGGAAGGCAGTGAGGAACAGGCGAAGCTGGTAAGCAAAAAGAGTGACGAACGTATTAAATTCAGGTGGCTGGAAGAAGAAGACACCCCATATTTTTTCGAAATCCGGATTCAGGTGGACGACATCACAAAAGATGTTTCTATTATGATTACAGACTTTGCTGAAGAGGGGGAAGTTGACGAAGGAAAAATGCTTTGGGAAAATATGATTTCTAATTTGAAACAGGTGCTTGGTTCGGTTTAATAATCCTTATTAAAATATTACCTTTGCCCCGTTAAAACGGGGCTTTTTTATGATCAATCTCAATGGAAATTTAGTTAAGGAGGAAAACGCATCTCTCCCGGTGTACAATCGTGGTTTTGCCTATGGTGATATGGTTTTTGAAACCATCAGGGTAATTAACGGAAAACTAATGTTTTGGGAAGATCATTATTTCCGGCTAATGTCTTCAATGAGGATCATGCGTATGGAAATTCCTGCTTCCTTTTCCCCGGAATTTCTTGAAGAAGAAATCCACAACTTAATTGAAAGTAATAATTTGGCTAACTCCCCTGCCAGGGTGAAAATTTCAGTTTATCGGGAACAGGGAGGTTATTATACTCCTGTTACCAGGGAAATAGGATATACTATAATATCGGAAGAACTGGAAAATTCATTTTATCTGTTAAATGGTGACTTCTATGAAATTGAGCTGTTTAAGGATCATTATATAAACAGTGGAATCCTTTCCAGCATAAAATCCAATAACAGGGCTGTAAATGTGCTTGGGAGTATTTTTGCCAGCGAAAATGGTTATAAGAACTGCCTTCTTCTAAATGAGAATAAGAACGTTGTAGAGACTTTAAACGGGAATATTTTTCTTGTAAAAGACAACCTGATAAAAACCCCTCCCATAGGTGATGGTGCTTTAAATGGTATAACCCGTAAACAGCTCCTAAAAATAATTAAACAAATTCCCGAGTATCAACTGGAGGAAGCTTCCATTTCCCCTTTTGAACTGCAGAAAGCAGATGAATTGTTTATTACAAATGTTGCCGTAGGAATTCAGCCTGTAACAAAATACAGGAAAAAAGAATATGGCAGCAAAGTCTCGGCAGAATTACTTTCTAAATTAAATGTAAAAGCGAGGTTGGGCTAGTTATAGCTGGGATTTTCGGGTGCATTGCACCATAAAAGATATTCCCCTCCAAGCTGGAGCATCTTATCTTTCCAGAAAGAATCGTAAGGCCGTTCTATAAGACCGGTTTGATCCTCATTAGTAGTGACAATCCAGGAGTGGGAATTTAACTCTGCATTTAACTGGTCGGCATCCCAACCGGAATATCCAAGGAAGAACTTTATTTGGTTTTCGTCGATCATTTCCCGGTTGACCAGTTCCTTCACCGCTTCAAAATTGCCACCCCAGTAAATACCATTGGCAATTTCTATACTATCAGGAATCAGATGAGGAACTTTATGAATAAAATAAAGGTTATCCTGTTCTACAGGGCCTCCATTGTAGATCTTAAAAGAAAATTTAAGTTCTGGAATAAGATCTTTAAGCGTAAAATCAAGAACTTTATTTAAAATAAATCCTACAGATCCGGTATCGGAATGATTAGCGAACAGCACCACCGATCGGTTAAATGCTATGTCCCCAATTATTGTAGGTTCTGCTACAAGCAGATGTCCTTTGGCTGGTTTTAAAGCTATCATAATGGGTTCTTTTTAACTAATCTAGTTATTTATTTAAAAAAATCAAATAATTCCGCCAAATTTTTAATAAAAAAAGCCTCCATGAGGAGGCTTCAATTTTTTCACTAATACATAATATTAGTTTACAGCTTTTTGAAGATCTGCTCCGGCTTTAAATTTTACTACGTTTTTAGCAGCAATTTTAATAGTTTTTCCGGTTTGTGGGTTTCTACCTTCACGAGCAGCTCTTTTTGATACAGACCAGGATCCAAATCCTACAAGAGAAACTCTGTCTCCTTTTTTAAGGGATTTCTCTACATTTTCAAGAAAAGACTCTAAGGCTTTTTTAGCAGCTGCTTTAGAAATTCCAGCGTTTTCAGCCATTGCGTCGATTAAATCAGTTTTGTTCATAATTTTAAATTAATTAAGTTGTTGGTTAAACATTCTGTTACATTGCTCTACAAATTTATATGGATTTCCCGGCCACGCAAGTAATATCAAGGGAAATGCAGCATATTGTTGATAACTTTGGGTTTTTGTTAACAAAGAAGTGTTGCAAATATTGATTTTTTGTGATTTCAGCAGGCATAAGGCCTCAGAGCATTTTTGCTTCAGAATCAAAACTAAAACCGTTTAACAGATCCTTAATTGACATTTTCCTTTTACCTGGAAGTTGCATTTCCTTAATTTCAATAAAACCGTCCTGTCCCGCTACATAAAATTGCTTTCCATTTACCTTAATAGTTCCTGTAGGGAATTGGTGTGCCTCTAAGACCTTTTCAGCATCATATATTTTAACCTTTAACTCCTCCGATGCATTTCGCAGAATTGCCCACGCAGCAGGGTAAGGATTGAGGCCTCTAATGAGATTATAAATTTCCCCAACCGGTTTTTCCCAGTTAATACGTGTGTTTTCTTTTGTAAGTTTTGGAGCCGGTTTTAGGATGTCACTTTCTTCCTGTAACCGGGTTTTTACTTTATTAAGTTTAATTAATTCCAGTGTTTCCAGGATGAGTTTTGCTCCGCTCTCCATAAGCCTATCATGCAACTCTCCAACGTTTTCATTTTCTCCAACAGTAAGTTCCCGCTGCAGGATCATCGCGCCGGTGTCTATTTTCTCGTCAATAAAAAATGTAGAAACTCCCGATGTTCTATCTCCATTAATAATACTCCAGTTAATGGGTGCCGCGCCACGGTATTGGGGCAGGAGAGAGGCGTGTAAGTTAAAGGTGCCATACTCTGGCAAGGCCCATACCGACTTTGGTAACATCCTAAAGGCAACAACCACCTGTACATTTGGTTGCAATTCCTCTAATTCCTGCTGAAAATCCTCCGATTTTAAGTTTGTTGGTTGCAGTACCTTTAAATTTTGCTCCAGCGCATATTTTTTTACATCGCTTTGCTGAAGCTTTCTTCCTCTCCCGGCAGGACGATCTGGCGCAGTGATTACTCCAACCACATTATATCCGGCTTCTATAATTTTTTTAAGGCTGTTCACCGCAAATTCCGGTGTGCCCATAAATACTATTCTCAGGTCTCTCATTTCTGAATAATTTTGTATTGGTTGCTGCTCGTACGTAGGATAATTCCTTTTTCTATTAATAGCTGCAGTACTTTTAAAATATGTTTTTCGGGGAAGGGAATTTTTTCTGTTAATTCCCGGGATGAAAAATCTTTTTCTTTTAGATGAAAAGCAAGCTCTTTATAAATCTGATTCATTTCCTTTCTGGTTAGCGGAATATTATTCTGAAGGCAGACAGAACAGATCCCACATGGTTGTTCTGCTTTTTCTCCAAAATAAGAAAGTAACTGAATGCTTCTGCAAATTTCGTTGTTTTTGATATATTCCAGAACAGCTTCTATTTTATTTTTTTTATTTCTGTGGTGAAGCCGGATAAACTCAGCTACAGGATTAATTGTGGTATCATCCTCCCGCGGAACAAGAAAAATCACTGCAGCGTCATGTTGGGAATAGGTGAAATCTATAACTTCATCTCTTTCCAGCTTTTTGAGAACTTCCATCACTTTATCTTCAGGGATCGAAGCTTTTTTACGTACTGAAGCAAGATTGACATTAATTTGATTTTCAAAAATGCCGCCGTATGTTCTTAAAATCGACTTTACGAGCTTATCGGCAGCTTCATTTTCCTGAAGATAATGCGTAAGCTGATTGGCAGACACGATAAATTGAATTTCCGTTTTCTTCTGAAACTGCTGTGAGAGCCTTATGATGCTGCAACGATCCAGCATTTGCAGCGCGTTATATGTTTTATGAGAATTCAGGCTATACTGAAAACAAAATTCTGAAAAATTAAAGTCAAAATTTTCATTCTCACCCTCTCCGTAAGCTATCCTAAAATAGGAATTAAGCTTCTTGTAAACCAGTTTTACATCTTCAACATCCGCAAGATTCACCAGAAACTGATTCTTAAGAATAGGAATATCGCCGGTATTGGTGATAATCGTTGATACAGCCGGTTTTTCGTCCCTTCCTGCACGCCCGGCTTCCTGGAAGTAACTTTCCAGGCTTTCCGGAAGGTTAAGGTGAATCACCTGCCTAACGTCTGGTTTATCAATGCCCATTCCAAAAGCAGTAGTGGCAACCATTATAAAAAATTCATTGCGCAGCCATCTTTCAAGTTTACTTGCTTTATCTTCATTTTTGAGTCCACCATGAAATGCTTCAGCGCTATAATTGTTTTTCTTTAGATAATCGGTTATCTCTATAGTTGCATTCCTGCTTCGAACATAAATGATAGCGGTTTCATCTTTCTTATGTAGAAGTTGGGATAGCCGGTAAAACTTATCTTCAGCATTAAGAACATTGTAAGCTATATTTTCCCTTTCAAAAGAACGCTTGATCACCTGCGCTTCCGGCATTAGCAATTCTGTCTTAATATCTTCTACCACTTCTGCAGTGGCAGTTGCGGTTAAAGCTACAAACGGGACTTCTGGTTGTAAATCCCGTAACACTGCAATATTTCTATAAGCCGGTCTAAAATCATGACCCCATTGGGAAATACAGTGTGCTTCATCTATAGCAATGAGATTAACCTCCATTTGCCTGATGCGTTGTTGTACAAGATCCTGTTGCAGGCGCTCCGGAGAGAGGTAGAGGAATTTATAATTTCCGTAGATGCAATTATCAAGGTTTTTATCCAGATCTTCATAACGCATGCCGCCGGTAAGGGCCATGGCTTTTATATTTTTTGTCTGTAACGCGTTTACCTGGTCGTTTATAAGAGCAATTAATGGAGAAACCACAATGCAAATCCCGTCCTGCATAAGTGCGGGAATCTGAAAACAAATAGATTTACCACCACCGGTAGGAAGCAGGGCAACCACATCTTTTTTATGGAGAAGTGCCGAAATTATCGGCCATTGCTGCGGCCTGAATTCTGTGTGTCCCCAGAATTTCTGTAGTATATGTTGTGCTTCCTGCAATTTTAAGAGCCTAAATTATTGAGGATAAAGTTAGCTCTTTCCTTAATACCGGCCTCAGGCACCAAAATTGGTTTATATCCATACAATTTATAGGTTTCCGTTAGATAATTGGAAATTTTGCTTGCCTGGTCAAACGACTCATAACGTTCGTTGTCACTTTTATAAATCGCTCTCCAGGGAGGCAAAATAAAGATTTGATCATATTGATATTTACGGCAGGGTTCAACAAATTCTTCAGGATATTCTGTGCCCAGGTAATCCATATATGCTGTCACATCCGGAACTCCCCGATCTATAAAAATCATTTCTGAAGAATCATTTTCCGCTTCCTGAAACTGATCAATACGACCCTCTAAAAGTTTCCTGCTGAAGAGGAGGGGATCTTCTAGAAATAGTTGCTCAATTCCGTTTAACTGTGCTTCACGTATTACGTCCCGGGAGATTTCATGAAGGCATTTATGACCCATTTCTTCAAGTTGATGTATAATGGATGATTTTCCTGTACCCGGGCCGCCGGTGATCACGATTTTTTTCTTTTTCACCCGGCAAATTTCGGTATTTGGATTTGATTATAAAAATGAAAGCATTCCTTGTATCTTTGCAACTTAAAATTGAAGGGAAAAATTATGAGTGAAGAGAAAAAAGAAGAGTTTTACGAAAAGTTAAAGACGCAGTTACAGGATACTTCTTTGTGGCCATCAGAATATCTCTATAAATTTATTGTTCCTACCAATGCAAAGGAAATAAAACAAATAGAGTCGATATTTGACAATTTAGGAGCAGTGATCACCACGAAAAAATCTAAGAATGGCAAGTATACCAGCGTTTCTATAAATGTAAGGATGAAAAATCCAGATGCAGTTATAGAGAAATACAAGGAGGTAGGCAGAAAAGTAGAAGGTGTGATTTCGCTTTAAATTTGTGTTCAAATAAAAGCAGGCTAATTCCTGTCTTTCCTTAAATTATTTTAGTATTTTGCAAACGGTTAAAACTTCTACAATTTTATATCACCTTATAAATTTCAAATTTGACAAACGCATTAGAATATAACTCTGAAAGGAGCCAATTAATTATTCCTGAATACGGTCGCCATTTACAGAAAATGGTCGAACACACTGTAGAGATTGAAGATGACAAAGAACGGAACAAAGTGGCACGCTCCATTATTGCCGTTATGGGAAACATGAATCCGCATCTCAGGGATGTGCCGGATTTTCAGCATAAATTATGGGATCAGTTATTCATCATCAGCGATTTTAAGCTGGATGTGGAATCACCTTTTCCAAAGCCTTCTAAAGAGATTTTAGAAGAGCGGCCAGAACCTCTTGCGTATCCTCAAAATTTTCCGAAGTATCGTTTTTACGGAAACAATATTAAGCGGATGATAGATGAGGCTAAAGAATATGATGACGGCCCTCTAAAAGATGCATTGGTGTTTACAATCGCCAACCACATGAAGAAGTCTTTTCTCAACTGGAATAGGGATACGGTAGACGATAATGTGATTTTTGAACATCTTAAGGAGCTCAGCAACGGGGAATTAAACCTGAAGAACTCTGATGAGGATCTTAGTGATTCTTCCAATCTTCTACGCGGAAGAAAGAAAAGCACAAAAAGTAATTCTAAGAAGCCTGTTAAGAAAGGTCGTAAACGCTACTAAAAATCTGTAAATATTTATGGGATCTTTCCAAATAGAGGGAGGGCAACCGCTAAGCGGTAGCATTCAGCCACAGGGTGCAAAGAATGAAGCTCTACAGATACTTTGCGCTGTCCTGCTTACCTCAGAAAAAATTACAATAGATAATATTCCAGATATCCTGGATGTTAATAAGCTCATCAGGCTGCTCTCAAATCTGGGAGTTAAAGTTGAAAAAACAGGTAAGGGAAGTTATACATTTCAAAGCGACGATCTTAACCTGGATTATCTAAATAGCGAACAATTTAAAATAGACGGCAGCGGACTGCGTGGTTCTATAATGATTGTTGGTCCTTTACTGGCAAGGTTTGGCAAAGGATATATCCCAAGACCAGGCGGCGACAAAATAGGAAGAAGACGTCTCGATACTCACTTTGATGGATTCATTAAACTGGGAGCAAAGTTCAGGTACAATAAAGAGGAGCGTTTTTATGGTGTTGAAGCACCCGAAGATGGTTTGAAAGGTACCTATATGTTACTTGAAGAAGCTTCTGTGACGGGAACTGCCAATATTGTAATGGCAGCTGTTCTTGCCAAGGGCACCACCACGATATATAATGCTGCCTGTGAACCTTATTTACAGCAACTTTGCCACATGCTAAATTCCATGGGTGCCAAAATAGGTGGAGTGGGATCTAACCTGCTTACTATAGAAGGTGTAAAGGAACTTGGTGGTTGCGAACATAGAATATTGCCGGATATGGTTGAAATTGGCTCCTGGATTGGTCTTGCGGCCATGACCAGGAGTGAGATTACCATTAAAAATGTAAACTGGAAGATGTTGGGTATTATTCCGAATACTTTTAGGAAAATTGGAATTACAATAGAGCAGCAGGGGGATGATATTTACATTCCTGCACATACCGAAGGTTATGAGGTGCAAAATTTTATTGATGGTTCTATTATGAACATTAGCGATGCGCCTTGGCCGGGATTCACTCCGGATTTACTGAGCATTATGTTGGTTGTAGCCACACAGGCAAGAGGAAGCGTGCTCATCCATCAAAAGATGTTTGAAAGCCGACTGTTCTTCGTGGATAAACTTATTGATATGGGCGCAAAGATCATTCTTTGTGATCCTCACAGGGCCACAGTGATAGGCCATGACTTTAAATCTACGTTGAAGGCTACTACAATGAGTTCTCCTGATATCAGGGCCGGAATTTCCCTGTTAATAGCAGCTTTATCTGCAAAAGGCACTTCAGTGATCCATAATATTGAACAAATAGATCGCGGATATGAGAATATTGATGAGCGTTTAAAAGCAATAGGAGCTAAAATTGAGCGTATAGCTTAAATTGGCAAATATCGACTAAAAATAAGTAAGGGGCTGAAAATTACAATTTTCAGCCCCTTACTTATTTAAAAATTCATTGAAGAAATATTTATTATTTTACTCCCTCTGCTTTTTCGGTTTCTGCCTTTCTCTTATGTTCTTTGTAATGAAAAAGGTTTAAATCCTTGATCATTGCTGTAGTCTTTTCAGGTAGCATTTCTTCCCAACCATCTTTTCCTTCACTTATCATTTGAAGAACTTCCCGTGAATAAATATCCAGGATTTCTGGATTGTAGTTTTCAATATCTTCAACCCTGCCATTATATTTAAAGAACTTGTAGAGTTCCTTCATTCTTGGATGTACCTTCAGGTCTTCACTGGTGGTAATTTCTCCTGTTTCAGGATCTTTAAGAGGGTATAAATAGACTTTAAGATCCTTAAAGAATAATTTACCAAAGGCTTCAAGGATTCCGCCGCTAAGGTGTCGGTAATATTTTTCGTCAAAAACATCCACCAGATTATTTACACCCATGGCAAGTCCCATTCTTTGTTTTGAATATCTTGAGAAGTACTCAACAACTCTGTAGTACTCCTGGAAATTTGAAATCATTACCGTCTGGCCGAGGGAACAGAGCAACTCTGCACGGTCCATAAAGTCTCTCTCGTCAATTTCTCCTTCAGCTCTAAGGTTGGAAAGCGTAATTTCGAAGATAACTTCCGTATTCTCTTCAGAAACTTTATTTTCTCTAAGGAAAAGTTCCAGAGAACGCTCATACATGTCCATATTCACCTTGGTCACCGGGCGAAAACTACCTCTTAGTGCCAGAATATTCTTTTTGTAGAGAATTTTAGCCGGTAAAACATTATTACCATCGGGAGCGAACATAACGGCGTCTGTCATTCCGTTTTTAACGAGTTGCAGACTCATAAGTCGGTTATCCACATTTTTAAAACGTGGTCCTGAAAAGTTTATCGTGTCAATTTCTATCTGATCCTTGTCAATATGATCATAGAGATATCTTAGTAATTTCTTGGGATTGTCATACTTGTAGTAAGCGCCGTAAATCAGGTTCACACCAAGAATTCCGAGGGTGTTCTGTTGATGGCGGGCATCATTTTCATGAAAACGTACGTGCAGGCTTATTTCGTTGTAATCCTCTTCCGGACGCACCTGGTATTTTATACCCACCCATCCATGGCCTTTGTATTTTTTTGCAAAGTCTATAGTAGCTACAGTATTTGCATAAGTAAAGAAAAGTTTATCGGGATGTTTTTCGCGAGAAATCCTTTTTTCAATCAGGTCAATTTCATGACTAAGCATCTTTTTAAGGCGGTCTTCTGTAACATATCGGCGATCATCTTCAACTCCATAAATTGCATCACTAAAGTCCTTATCGTAAGCACTCATGGCTTTTGCAATAGTCCCGGAAGCGCCACCGGCTCTAAAGAAATTCCTTACTGTTTCCTGGCCGGCGCCAATTTCAGAGAAAGTTCCGTAGATATTGTCATTTAAATTTATGCGAAGCGCTTTGCTTTTTATAGAAGGAATATTTTCAAATTCCTTGTCGCCCATTATAGTAATTGGCATATTTTTTCTTTTAAATGAATTTCATTTTCGTGTCTATCAAAGGTACTAAAAGAGGGAAGTAAACAAAAAAATATAATTACTTTTGTGATAAAATAAACACTTATTGAAGGTAACATTTTTAGGTACAGGAACGTCCCAGGGTATCCCGATTATAGGTAGTGATCATCCCGTTTGCTTAAGTGAAAATCCAAAAGATAAACGCCTTAGGGTTTCGGTTTTAGTAGAGTGGGCAGGGTATAATCTTCTTATAGATTGCGGTCCCGATTTTAGAATCCAAATGCTGGCCAATAATATAAAAAAGCTGGATGCGATTATCTATACTCATGAGCATAATGATCACACGGCAGGTTTGGATGACATTCGTCCGTTCTTTTTCCGGCAGGGAGATATCCCCATTTTTGCCCATAAACGTGTATTAAAAGCTTTGCGTAGCCGCTTCGATTATATTTTTGCTACAGAAAATAAATATCCGGGAGCTCCAGGTGTTACTGAGTTTGAGATTGAAAATAAGCCTTTCCTCTTTGAAGGATTAACTATAACTCCTATTGATTTTAGACATAACCGACTTCAGGTTTTTGGGTTTAGATTGGAAGATTTCGCTTACTTAACAGATTTAAAATCTATTGAAGATGAGGAAGTCGAAAAACTCAGAGGTGTGAAGGTGTTAGTAGTAAATGCCTTACGAAGGGAACCTCACCATTCTCACCTTAATCTTGAAGAAGCTCTGGCGTTTATTCAAAGGGTAAAGCCGGAAACAGCATATTTAACCCATATAAGCCATTTACTAGGTTTTCATGATGAAGTTGAAACAGAACTTCCCGAAAACGTTCACCTTGCTTATGATAATCTTAAAATAGAAATTTAGCATGCGCAGTAAAATATTAATGTATTTGTTCATCTTCACCTTATTGTTCACAATATTTATTTATGTAAACGATAAAAAGATCCTCGATGCGCGTGATGAAAGTATAGCCGGTCTTGAAAGGCAGGTGACATTAGTAAAAGAAGAACTTGATTCTCTAAAGAAGACAAACATAGAGCCTGATTATTTTTCTATAGATCGTAATGAAGATGCACTTAATTTCTTTGAAGAACGTGAAATTTCAACAGAGGACGTCAAGGCCAGAATTCAGGATAAATTAATTAGTGGAAACAGCGCAACAGAGGATAACCCTTTTGTTCCTTTTGCAGGAATGGAAGGTCCGATGAGAATCAACAAGATAAAAATCGTCAATCACAAATGGGTGCTAGCAGATTTTACTGATGGCACCTATTGGGGCGAAGTTTTCTTTACATACTCTGTAGAAGAAGACGGGGAAGTTAATCTTGTTCCTGAAAAATCCTTCTTATACCCGCTGGATTAGATCCTCTTTTTTAACCACTCCTGTAATTCAAAAAAGTTTTGCGGAGCCACACCGTGACCTACAGGAAATTCAGAATAAACATTTTCGATTTTCAGATTATCGAGAAAAGGCTTTGTCCTTCTTGCCCATTGCACGGGTAGAACCTGGTCCTGCGTACCATGGGAACAGTAAAATGACAAATGGGAGAAATCGTTTTTGTCGTAACCTTCTTTTATAAGACCTTCGTTAACATACCCACTCAGGGCAACTACATTTTTTACCTTTTCAGGATAAGACAAGCTTACCGCATAACTTAAAATAGTTCCCTGGCTAAAACCTATCAAGGTAACATTGTCGGGATCTACAGGATAAGCAGCCACAGCTTCATCTATAAACCGGGAAATCGTTTCCCGGGATTCGCGCGCCTGATTTTCATCACTGAATTTTCCGTTTGTATTATTCCAGTGAATAGCAAACCATGCATTTCCCGAAGGTTGCATTGGATGTGGTGCGCGCACAGAAATAACAAATAATTCTTCGGGAAGTTCCCCTGCGAAAGAAAACAAGTCATTTTCATTGCTTCCATAACCATGGAGCATGATTGCCAGCGGAGCTTTTTCAGTTTTGGTAGAAGGTTTTATAAGATGGTGTAATGATAATTCTGCAGTCTTCATTAAGTAATACTTTTAAATATTTTTTGAAAGAAACCACCAACCAGAGGCGTTTCTTTTTGTTCTCCCTTTATTGCAATTATCAGACCGTAAGCCCAAAGAACCAGTACGAAAATATAAAAGGCTGTCGGGATCATATAGCCGGTGAACATAGAAGCCAGTATTCCCATGAGATAAAATAATATATGGGTGCCAAGCGCCTGCCTGATATGGAAACTCGCGACGGTGTCCTTTTTTTCGAGGTTCATAAAGTAAGCAACTATAGTTCCTATAATTGTGATATAGGCTGCAATTGCTGCCAATTTTCCTTCTTTCATACTTAAAAATCTACTGTTAAATTCAGAACGTGATTTGGCCATTTTCGGTAATTATTCCGTAGGCCTTTCCTTTTAGCTGATGGCCAAGGAAAATGCTGTTTCGGGAAGTGGAAAAAATATTTTCTCCGGAGAATTTATATTGGTCATTCGTAGTAAAAAGACTCAGATTTACCTTTTCTCCTTCTTTAATTCCAGATTCGCTTATGTTGAATCTGCTTTTTCCTGAAGTAAGAAGCGCAATAGCTTCTTCTGTAGAAAATATATTCATCAATGCGCCAAAAGCAGACTCAAGACCAATAGTTCCATAGGAAGCATTTTCAAATTCTACTTTTTTATGTTCAATATCAATAGGCTGATGGTCGCTGGTGACCATATCTATCGTACCGTCTTTAATCCCTTTTATGAGCGCTTTTATGTCTTTTGCAGTCCTTAGAGGGGGCAAAACTTTGGAGCTGGTATCAAATTCCTTCAGCAGTTCATCTGTGAAAATCAGGTTATGAATGGCAACACTACAGGTTACGTCCAGACCCTTTTTCTTGGCATCTTTAATTAGTTTAACCGACTTTTCTGTTGAAATGGTGGGAATATGGAGTTTCCCGCCAGTGTATTCAAGAATGTATAAATCCCTGGCAATCTGGAGTTCTTCCGCAAGATTTGGGATACCTTTTAATCCTAGCGAAGTGCTGTTATGATGTTCATTAACCTGTCCGCTCCCGGCAATTTTATTCTCCTGCGGAAATGATTGCACCAGCGCATCAAAATTCTGAGCGTATTGCAGGGCGATTTTTAAAAGATTCGGATTTCTGACGGCACTTTTATAATCTCCGAAAGAAGCCGCTCCGGCCTGTTTCATATCATAAAGCTCCGCCAGGTCCAGGCCTTTACTTTTTACCGTTAAAGCACCTGTAGGCACCAGCTTTACCGGATTCTTCGCAGCTTTTGAAATCAAGGAGTTTACCGCGCTGTTATTGTCGATTACAGGCGAAGTATCGGGGTTAACGCATACGGTGGTGAATCCGCTTTTTCCTGCAGTATCGAGTCCGTTAGCGATGGTTTCGCGCTCCTCAAATCCTGGTTCTCCAAAACTCACACTACTGTCAAACCAGCCCCTGGAAACGTGCAGATTCTCTTTATAGATTTCCTTGTCTGCCTTCTCCTTCAGCGCAGTTCCAATCTTTTTGATAACTCCATCCTTGATGAATATATCAACCTTCTTGTTATTAAAATCTGAGTCTTTATCGACAACTGTGGCCGATTTTATGAGTAGCTTCATTTAAGGTATTTTAACAGGAGCATTTCCACGATTAGAAATAGTAGTGCAAAAATAACAAACCATTTCCAAAGTGCCGTGATTTGCCGTACTGCATTTGTACTTTCAAAATATTCGCTGATGTTGGCGAAAATTTGGACATTTTCGAGATTTTCAGGGTCTAAATAATTCAATTCGCTTTCGCTGCGATCATAATTATAGCTTAAGTGGCCAACATTTTCAGTTTTGTATTCAATTTGATAATTTCCGGCCACGGTGGGTATTTCAGAAGTATTTATCTGAATTTTTTCTGAAAAAGACTGTTGCTGCGGAATAAAATTTTCTTCTTCGGAAGTAATATGAACAACTTCGTCATTTTCTGAAGTTACTGAGATATCAATACTGTTATTTTTACCAATTTCGTAGTATATTTTTCTTGATTGCAGTGCCATTCTTCCCATGTTGTAAAAAGTAGGAACCACTATAGGTGACTGCTGAAAATTGCCAATTTTCGACCCTAATGCTGAAGTAAAAATGAATAACCGGTCGCTCTGAGTAAGAAAAGGAGCGTTATCCTGAAACTGTAAAACAGGTGATCCTGGTCTGTTTAAGGAGAAATATGACTGCACCGAAGGATACTCAAAATTCTCCACCTGTTCTTCAAAAACCGAAGCGTAAAGAGGGTGTTCAAAGCCGATATTTGTTATTTTTCGCTCCTCACTTTGAAGGGTTTCAAACGTGGGTGCACCGGAATTTCTTAAAAATGCGTTGTAGGAGGTAATTTCTGCATTAACTGAAGGTATAAGCACCACAATTGCTCCTTCATCCATTCTTTTCTGAAGAATTGTGGAAAGGGAAGGGCTAATTTCTTCCATTTCGTCTAAAATTATGAGCTGCGAACCAGAAAGCTGATTATAATCTATACCTGCAAAAGGAAAAACCACCAGCTCAAATTCCGGTTCAGTGTAAATCCTTTTCAAAAAAGAATCGGAATTTTCAGAAATAAGGGCAGCCTTAATTTTGACAATTTTCGATATACTGAAAAACAATTCGTTGTCGTATTGGAGTCCGGTATCTTCAATTTCTATTCTGCCGTTATCAATTGGACCATTCGGAAGCGTAAAAACAACTTCTGCCTGATTATTTTCGCTGAATTTCACTGCAGATTTTCCTAAAAGTTCGTCTCCGGCCATTATCGATACCGGAATTTGCTCTTCACGACTGGCAGAGGTACTCAATTGGACTTTTAAACTGATGTTTTCGAGATTCCGTTCAGCAATAAAAGTGGAATCCAGGCTGATGTTGGAAATATTCTTTGGCTGATAGGGGACAAGTCGAAAATTGAAGTTTTCGGCATCAGGCTTTGCAGGAAACCCGGAATTCTGCTGTAAGTCTGAAAGGATGACCAGCTCCATCTCATCTGCAGGATTCTCCTGAAAAAAGTTTTCTGCTCTCAATTTTAAGTTTTCAAATTCTATTGGAGTAGCGGTGTAATCCAGGTTCTGTAAAATATTCCTAATTTCCGTTGCTTCGATATTTAAATATTCCTCGTCATTGGTGAGCAAATTGAGGTTTTCTTCTTGAGGTAAATTTTCCAGAAGATTCTGAATGGCAGCCGGTAATAGTTGGCCTCTTTGACCTGTAGCCTGCATACTAAAGGAATTGTCCAGGTAAATTAATGAACTTTTTGTTTCAAAAGCTTTAGAAGAGGCGGGGAGGTAAGGCTGGGCAAAAGCGAAAATCAGGAAAGCGAGTGCCAGTAACCTCGATGTAAGCACCAGCCACTTTTTTAACCTCGAACTTTTTCGGGTTTGTCGGGAAATCTTCTTCAGGAATCTCACATTGGTAAAATCTTCCTTCTGAAATTTCCGAAGCTGGAAAAGATGGACGATAATGGGAATGATGAGTAGGAAAAGGGCAAAAAGAAGTTCCGGGTACTTAAAATACATGCTCGGCCTGAATGTTTGTCAAATATAGGAAATGAAAACCAGATTTGATCCCGGTAAGCTTGTTCTAAATACGTCTTATTTTGAATTGAAAACTGCTGCCAATGCCAGGAGTGGAATCTACTTCAATTTTACCCTGCATATTTTCCACAAGTTTCTTGACTGTGGCGAGGCCAATACCACTGCCGGGATTGCCATCCCTGTCGGTCGTATCTAAAGTTGTAAACAAGTTAAATATCTTCTCAAGGTTCTCCCTGGAAATACCGTTTCCATTGTCGTTAACCTCAAAGAAGTAAAATTCTCCGGTTTCCCGGAATTCTATATGAATACGCCTTGTATCCTTGTTATTGTATTTGAGCGCATTGTTGACCAGGTTCATAAACACCTGCGTTAAAGCAGATTTGTTGACGTTGTGAAGCGTGACATTTTTAGGATATGTAATTTCAATATTTTCGGAAACCTGGTAGAGATCTGAAACTTTCTTCAGTAATTCTTCAAGATCAACATTTTCAAAATCTTTTTCGCTAATATGATCACTGCGGTAATATCCAAGGATACCATCTACATAATTTCGCAGGGAATAAGAAGATTCAACTAGAAACTGGAGGTATTGCGAAGTTTCCGCATCCAACTTGCCTTCATTTTCTTCTTTTAAAAGTTCAGAAAGGGAAATAATATTTGCCAATGGAGACTTGATATCGTGGGACACAACGCTGGTAAACTTTTCCAGTTCGTGATACTTCTGTTTTAATTTTTTCTGAACCTGGGAGAGCTTGTTGTTTTGCTTTCTATATTCGAAGAGATGGAGCGTTTGGTTAGCAATGGCCTTTAAGGAATGTTTCTGAGAATCTGAAAGTTCCCGTGCCTGGGTGTCCAGAACACTAAATATAGCAATAACTTCACCTTTAGGACTTAAAAGAGGAATACTTGCGTAAAACTCAAGATCCTTCTGGTAATGTTTTTCCAACTTCTGAAAATCTTCAGGGGCATTTTTTTTCAAGAAGACAGATACTTCTCCAGGATTTTGAATAATTTCCTCAAAGAAAGAATCTTTTAAAGGAATTTCAGCTAAAACTGCTCCATATATAGATTTAAACCAGAGATTCTTTTTGCCTAAAATTCCTATTTGAGCTATGGGGAATTTACAAATTTGAGCAGCCAGGAAAGTGAGCTCATCATAATCTTTATCAACTTCACGTTTTACAAACTTATATTCCGCTAAAGAAGACCGGTTTTTTTTATTTTTTGTAAAAGTTTTATAATTCATACCCCAATTTATTGCCAAGCGTTTATTACTGAGCAACTATAAAAACAAAATGTAGGGGATTTCAGAACTTAAGTTGCCTGTACAGTAAAAGTAAATTTAGTTCCTTTTTCTAACTCTGACTTGATTTTAACAGTGCCTCCAAGATTTGTTACCAATTTTTTAACAGTTGTGAGACCAATCCCATGACCTTTGTTTCCTTTTCTATCCAATATAGAAAGGGTGGAGAAAAGCTTAAATATTTCCTTTTGTTCTTCTTGTTTTACGCCAATGCCATTATCTTCTACGGTAAAAACATAAAAATCACCTTGTTTTTCAAAACCTATATCTATAATAATCCTTTCTTTATTATTGTATTTAAGACTGTTACTTATAAGGTTTAAAAAAATTTGTTCAAGTGCTGCACGGTTTATTTTAATATTCACGTTTTTCTTTGGGAAATTAATCTCGCAATCTTCTTCAATCCCTAAAAGATCAATGATGTCTTCCAGAAGATTATGGAGATCAATTTCTTCTGTTGCTGTGTTGGCCAACTTCTCACTTTCGTAATGATTCAGGATTCCTGTAATATAATCGCTAAGATTTAATCCAGATCTCTTAAGCTGGTCGAGATATTTTTTTCCATCTTCTCCCAGTAGGTGCCCGTATTTTTTTTTAATCACATCGGCAGTAAGGACCATATTGGCCAGAGGCATCTTCATATCATGCGAGACGACTCCTGCAAAATCTTTTAGGAGCGTATTGTGATCATCCAGATCCTTACGAGCTTCTTCCAGCAGGAAATTTTTATACCTGGCTTCAAAAAGTGTTTCTACCTGCTTTGCAAGTGCCTTTAATGCTTTTATTTGATGTTCATTTAGCTTGTTGACTTTAGTATCTATAACGCAGAGGGTACCTAATGCCATCCCGGCGCTATTTAGCAACGGCATTCCGCCGTAGTATCTAATAGGATTATCCCCATCATTTGCTAAAGGGTTATCATGAAAACGTGGATCTTTATGAGTATCTTCTACTTCCATAAAGTTTTGAGGTTCAAGGATTGCATGACTGCAAAAAGAAACATCCCTGTCTGAATCGCACATATCTGTTCCTGTTTTCGATTTAAACCATTGTCTCGTTTCATCGACAAGAGTAATCATAGAAATTGGCATATTACAAATGTAAGAAGCCAGTTCAGTTATATTATCGAAACACTCCTCAGGATCAGAATTTATGATATTTAAATTGTGAAGAGCCTTTAGTCGCTCTTTTTCGTTATGAGGAACAGGAGGATGAATCATGTAATCAGGAAATTGGTCTAAATATTTATTGTCACAAATATACTTAAAAATGTTAAGCAATTGTTAACTTAATATTTTTCAAATACGCCTAATCCAAAAAGAGCAAAATCGTATTTCACAGGATCTACTGCATCCATTTTTCGCAAGGCAGTATCGAGTTCCAGCAGGGCTTTAGCGTCATTTTGCTTTCTTTTGAGCAGTTTTAATTTCCTGGCAACATTACCCGAATGTACATCTAAAGGGCAGGAAAGCTGGGAAGACTGTATATTTTTCCATATTCCAAAATCTACTCCGGCGTTATCGTTCCGCACCATCCACCGCAAATACATATTAATTCTTTTTGCTGCGGAATTTTTTAGAGGATCGCTTACATGTTTCTCGGTTCTTGGCAGATGAGGAAGTTCAAAAAAGATCTTCTTGAATTGATGGATCGCAGGCTGAAGACTTTCTGCTTCAGCGTATGTGGTAAATACATTTTCTATGCCCGAATGCTTTAAATAGATATGCTGAAGGGCTTTAATAAAGTATTGCAGATCCAGTCCATTAAAGGTTCGATGTACGAAATTTGCCATTTTACCGAGGTCGTCTTCAGAATGATTCATGACGAAATCGTGTGGACTCCTTTCCAGAAGGTCCATCAGCCTATTGGCATTGTTCAGAATACTTTTTCTATTTCCCCAGGCTATGGTGGAAGTCAAAAAACCTGCAATTTCGATATCTTCTTTCTTAGAAAATTGGTGCGGAATCTGAACCGGATCTGTTGCAATAAATTCCGGAGTATTATATTGTTCAGCCTTAAAATCAAGGAAAGATTTTAGCTCACTTTTCTTCAATTTAGAATAATTTTTTCAAATTATACAATTTCGCCGTCCACCATAGAAAGCTTTCGGTCTGCCATATCGGCGAGTTCTTCGTTATGGGTGACAATCACAAACGTCTGGTCAAATTCATCCCTTAATCTAAAAAACAATTTGTGAAGATTCTCGGCAGATTCACTGTCCAGGTTTCCCGAAGGTTCATCTGCAAAGATCACCGCGGGATTATTAACAAGAGCCCGGGCAACCGCAATGCGTTGTTGTTCCCCGCCACTAAGTTCTCCCGGTTTATGACTGGCGCGATTTTCTAGTCCCAGGAAGCTAAGGAGTTCCATTGCTCTTTTCTCGGCTTCTGTCTTAGATTTGTTTTGAATATAAGCTGGGATGCAGATATTTTCCAGGGCGGTGAATTCGGGTAAAAGCTGGTTAAACTGAAAAATGAAACCAACGTGCTTATTCCGGAAACGGGAAAGCTCTTTGGAAGACAACTTATCGATTTTCACATCATTAATTGTCAATTCTGAACCCTTGTCTTTTTCTGGTCTCTCCAACGTCCCTAATATTTGTAAGAGAGTGGTTTTTCCTGCACCGGAAGCACCTACAATAGATACAATTTCCCCTTTTTTAATATGAAGATTTACACCTTTTAGAACATGAAGGTCTCCGTAATATTTATGAATGTTATTCGCTGAGATCATTTTTTCTTTTAAAAGATGGAAAAGTACCCAAATTGTAAAGAAACGGCAACATTAACTTGGGAATTATAGTTTCCTGTTGCCGATCACTAAGTTTTTTCAAGATAGTGATTGTTATCAATTTATGGAATGGGTTTTGAATTACAGAATTAAAGAGGACTAAATTTAAAGTTAAACATAAAATATTTTGTTTATTATTACATTAAATTAGCTAAACAAAAAAAATATTAGATGGAAAATAAAGAATTAGAAACAGCTACATTGGCAGGCGGATGTTTTTGGTGTACCGAAGCTGTTTTTCAAAGGCTTAACGGAGTAGAAAAAGTGGTTTCCGGATTTACCGGAGGTACTATAAAAAATCCGGCATACAGGGAAATAATTACCGGAAGAACAGGTCACGCAGAGGCAATTGAAATAAGCTTTGATCCTGGTAAAATTTCTTTTGAAGAACTTTTACTGGTGTTTTTTGCAACTCACAATCCTACAACCCTCAACCGGCAGCAAAACGACGTTGGCACTCAATATCGCAGTGCGATTTTCTATAATTCTGAAGCGCAAAAAGAGACGGCAGAGAAAGTAATAGCAAATCTTGAAAAAGAAGCTGTTTTTGATGATCCTATTGTGACAGAAGTTACTGAAGCTTCACCATTTTACGTTGCAGAACAGGAACATCAGGATTACTATAATCAGCATAGGCAACAGCCTTATTGCCAATATATTATTGATCCTAAAGTCACTAAGCTGAAAGAGCATTTTTCAGGAAAACTAAAGAAATAAAACTCATGCCGTACAAACTTTTTGAAGAGTATAACCTGGAAGTTACAGATAACCTGAAGTATAATTTCAGAAGCATTATTAAGGAATTGGGTGAGGATCCGGAAAGGGAGGGTATTGTAAAAACACCTGAACGTGCTGCAAAAGCAATGCAGTTTTTAACGCAGGGCTATGAAATGGATGCTAAAACTATTCTGGAAGAAGCCATGTTTAAGGAAGGTTACAACGAGATGGTGGTGGTAAAAGATATCGAACTCTATTCTTTATGCGAACACCATATGCTTCCTTTTTTCGGAAAAGCACACATTGCTTACATTCCTGATGGACAAATCGTGGGTCTAAGTAAATTACCACGGGTTGTTGATGTTTTCGCAAGAAGGTTACAGGTACAGGAACGGTTAACGCATGATATTCTGGAATGTTTGAATGATACTTTAAAGCCTAAGGGAGTAGCTGTCGTTATTGAAGCACAGCATATGTGCATGATGATGCGTGGAGTACAAAAGCAGAATAGTTCTACCACAACTTCGGGTTTTAGAGGACAATTTGAAAAAATAGAAACCCGGAATGAATTCCTGAAGCTCATCAGTTCAGATCTTAAATAACTCCTGTTCTGGCACTTTTTTTGATTTATCAATAGAAAAATGACCAATGAAAATCTTAAAGAATAAATTATTTATTAAGGGAATTGTTTATGATGCCATAGGTATGGCTACTGTTGCAATCCCGTTTATAGGTCCTTTTCTTGATTTACTATGGGCACCTTACGCAGCAAAGAAAATGAAGGAAATGTATCCCGGTAAAAAAGGAAAAATTGCGTCTGTAATTGTGTTTATAGAAGAAATTTTACCAATAACAGATGTGATTCCTACATTTACTTTAATGTACTTTTATACTCATGTTTGGAGCAAAGCTGAACAACCAAGGGTAATCGAGGTCGAAAGCTACTAGTAGTAAAATCTGGAATTGTCAGCTATTAAAAATGGCAGTTACCGGCCTTTAAAAAGTTTGCGGTTTGTAGTTCGGAGTAATTTTGTGAGCGGTTTCGATAGCTATTAGAACGAGAGGCTTTTATTAAATTGAAGTACAAAAGTGACAGGTTAAAAATGCAATTATCGGCCTCCTGAGTTAAGTTTCTAAAAAACGATAAAGAGCTGTCCAAATTCTGTTTGTTTACTGGAATTTGGACAGCTTCTTTTTATTTTAAATGTTCCAGAGGAGGGATACCAGGATGTTTCTTCCGATATTGGAAATTCCATCTGGCTTTAATCTGGATAAGTGGGAAATGTAATCCTTGTTTAGAAGGTTATTTCCGCTGATATTAATTTCTACAGAAGAAGAAGCCCCAAATTCCAGTTCTCCTCCTAATCCTGCACCTAATAGTCCGTAACCTCCTGTTCTTGTTTCAAAAGTACTCACGGTATTTTGATCGAAAACATTCTTCAGCCTGACAAAAGCGTATTTGTTTGATAATTGCTGATCACTTTCAAATTCCACCCTAAAAGTGTTCGTTATCGAGTTAGCCGGAATAAGAGGAAGATATCCGCCATTATTAAGTTTCCCCGTTACAGTTTCAAAACTGCTTTCCAGATGCAGCCAGTCTAACGGATGTGGATGAATGTGAAAACCAATTTCCCCACCGTACAGAGTAGCATCACCTTGCGTGTAGTTAAAAACAAGATCATCTTCAATAAATTCTCCTGAAGGATTTAAAAAGATATAATCGTTTACCGAATTGTGAAAGGCATTTGCAAAAGCTTCAAAATGTTCGTTTCTCCATTCCAGTGAAAGGTCCACCTGTAAATTTTGTTCATTATCAAGATTGGCATTTCCAACTTCGTACCTGTTGGCACCATGATGGGAACCATTAGAAGTCAATTCGGCTAAATTAGGAGCACGAAATCCGCTAGCGAGGTTTAGCCTTACAATAAATTTGCTCTGGTATTGATATTTAGCTCCAATCGCACCGTTTATGCTGTTAAAAGATCTGTCCACAGCTGCAATAAAAGATTCTTCTCCTTCATGCCCGTAGCTTTCGCTGTTGATCGTTCTGTTGTCATAACGAAGCCCCCCCTGAAAATCCCAATTTTCGAGGTGAAAATGAGCCGTACCAAAAACTCCGAAATCTACCATCTCTGCATCGGGAATAAGAATTTCTTCCCCAAAATTGGAATTGGTCTGGTGCATTCCCTGCACTCCAAGTATAGTTTCAAAATTACCGGTTTTGGGCAGGTTATATTTCAAATTATAGTTGAGGGATTCCAGGTGCATTTCCAAAGCAGGATGTGCTTCTTCGTGACCTTCTTCATGCTCTTCATGTTCTTCTTCATGTTCGTGATCTTCATGATCCTCATGCTCTTCTTCGTGTTCGTGAGCATGTTCTTCCTCAAATTCTTTTCGGTTATTGAATTGATAACCAATATTTAGATCGAGGCTCGAATTTGGCAAATATAAGCGGTTATCCAGGCTTACAATATGATTATCGATTTCCTGATAGGGTAGGAGCGGCTCTTTTTCTGTATTCTGGATACCGATCTCCTCAGGAATTCCAATGTTAGCTCTGTTGAAATTATAACGTAAATCAGCTTTATAACGGGAATCCTGATAACCAAAACCTCCCTTAAAGTCGGTCTCGTTAAACCTTGTGTTCGTGACTTTTGTTCCGTCTCCTGTTTCGTAATCGCTATGAGCAGCATAACTTCCGCGGGCGAGAAATTTTAGATTATCGCCAGAAGTTTTTGCCATTGCACTTGCCTGATATCCCAAAGTATTACTGAAATAACTTCCGTCAACTTCAGCGTTAGTTGTATTTGCCTGCGCATATCTTTCCGGGTTTAGATAAAGCACGCCGCCAATCGCATCGCTTCCGTAGAGAAGGGAAGCAGGGCCTTTTATCACCTCTACACTTCCTATTCCTTTAGAACTAATTCCAAGGCCGTGCTCGTCGCCGTATTGCTGATTTTCAAGCCGCACACCCTGCGTGTAAACAAGTACGCGGTTAGAGCTTAATCCTCGTATTACAGGTTTACCAATGCCAATTCCTGTGGTGATACTTTCTACCCCGGGCATTTGGGAAATCCCGTCAGCCAGTGTAATAGCTCCTTTTCGGTTTAATTCTGAAACATTTTCGCGGTCTACCTTCATTACATTTTCGCTCTGGAGCTGGTGGAACGGCGTAGAAACTATGACCTCCTCCATTTCTATGGCAGAAGGTTGAATTACAATAATTACTCCTTCGGAAGGAAGTTGTATTTCCCTTGAAAATGAGCTGTAACCAACAGAAGAAATAACCAACTTGTAAGTTCCTTCTGAAATATTGCTAATACTGAAATTGCCATTAAAATCTGTAAGTGTTCCTTTTTCAAGTTGGGGGAGATATATGGTAGCACTAACTACAGGTTCTCCTGTTTCGGCATTGGTAATAGTTCCAGAAAATTGATATTGGGCATATATAAACGGTGTGACTGCTAGAAGCAGCACAATTAAAATTTTGCTTTTCATGTAATTATTTAAATGATTTGTATAACATTTTTCCCAAAGTAGATTGGGATTAAAGGCGGAAGTTATACGTGCTGTGGAGGTCCTCTTAGCTCAAAAGGTAGCTTTTGGTAATCACTTAAAAATTGATAATAATTGAAGATAACTTTTTGCTGAACCTTTATTTCTAGAGGTTCAAACGTGAGGAGTTCGAGTTGGAGTGCAGGAGTATTATGAAACTTGTAAAGTTCACAATCCACCGCTTTTGCATGATAATGGGTTTCGGAATAATTATCACAAAGTTTATGCCCGTGTCCGCTAAAAATATGCGCAAAAGTTACTGCCGATGGCAATAAAATCAACACAGCGGATAAGACAAGAAATATGTTCTGAAAAGATTTCAAAATTATAGTCGGAGAAGTTTAGCCATTCCTAATCTTGAAAGCATTTTTTTCTCAAAAGTCCAAAAGAATTGAAACTGACCGAAGAGCCAGCCAAAAGAAACCAGAAGCACCTGATAAATTGGAAATATAAGTAATAACCTAAGGGACCAATAGATTAGCCAGTGAGAATTTTCTTTATGAATTCCAATGAATTCCACCAAAGGTCCTGCAAGCTTTGCAGAAGAGGAACCCGTAACAGCAAACACTACCAGTATCACCAGAATTTGCCAATTGGAATCTATCCCCCAATGCTTTTTTAGTTTCTCCATGCTGCAAATATATTAAATGCGAGAAAGAAATTAGCGATTCTAAAAGTTAAATACGCGTGGGCACGGGAAAGCGCTGATTATACTGGCGGCTGAAGTAGACAAAATAATTGTAAAGCAAATAATTAACTTCATATCCATAATTTATCCTTGGCTCGTAATTTATTTCATTTACGTACAAATTGGGATTGTAACGCTGTGGTTGTCGCACCCGATTATTATATTCTGTAACCAGTTGCTGGTTCTTACTTTCCAAATATTCCTGCGAATAATATCCTTCAGGTTGTGCAATAGAATTAATAAAGAGATTAAATCCCGGTTCAATAATAATTATTTCGTATTCCAGGCTGTCGTTGGCAATCCTTACCGTATCATTTTCTGCATTTGCCAATCTGTCTGAACGCAAGCTTCGGTTGGAGCCACAGCTATAAATAAAGAGGCCCATAAGAAGCACGTAAATTATATTCTTCATTATCTTCTTTTATATGTTCTACTCAAGAATTATTCCCGAATTATTTTCCGCCGGTAAATCCGCCAAGGATACTTCCGTCTTCTTTTCCTTTTTTGCCGCCGCCAAGCACCATTCCGGCAACATCATCAATAATTTTTCCATCCCTGTTCCTGTCCAGAAGGCTTTCTATAAGAGACGAATCGTGGGCTGCACTTGCTCCCATTAGCGATTCTATTAAAGCAGGAAGTCCATCGGCTTTTACTCTGTCTATTCTTTTCTGGCTTCCAAGCAGGCTCATTATAACCGGAGCTGCCAATTTTAATATGGTGCTAATGGAATCTTTGCTCATCCCGAGCGTCTTCGATAAAGTTTCCTCTATAATGTCTTTTTGTCCCCCAAGCACATGTCCAAGGACTTTTGCTCCTTCTCCCGTAAGTTCCCCTGTTTCTGAATCCTGAAGGTTTTCCAGAAGATCACCCTTATGTTTCTCGTTTTCAAGAGCCTCATCAAGAGCTTTAGCGCCTTCTTCTTTTTCTGAATTGTTTTTTAATGCGCCAAGGATTAACGGCATTCCCATCACTAAAGCTGAAGTTATATTGTCTTTGTCTTCATTGGTCTCTTTACTCGCTTTATCAATTAAGTTTTCTCCCGGTGTCGTATTTAGAATATCTAATATTGATGCCATAAGTTGAAATTTTTATTTAAAAATAAATTTACGGCTTATAAAAGAAGGAGTGCGTTAAAGAAATACTACAATCACAATGAACAGTAAACAATGAGCAATTAACAATAAAAATAATTACTAGGCTTTTCCCTTTAATGCAGAAATTACTTTTTCGGCCAGTTCTACGCCAATCCTGTCCTGAGCTTCTATTGTTGAACCACCTGTATGTGGAGTTAAAGAAACTTTTTCGTTCATTAGTAATTTAATTGCCGGAGAGGGCTCATTCTGAAAAGTATCCAGTCCTGCAAAAGCAAGTTTTCCGCTTTCCAAAGCTTCCAGAAGGGCTTCTTCGTCCACAACTCCTCCCCGGGAGGCGTTAATAATACCAGCACCATCTTTCATGGCATTAATTTCGGTCTTACCGATAACTGGCGTTTTTTGTGCAGGGACATGAAGCGTGATAAAATCTGAATGTTTTACAAGCTGGTGGATAGGCTCTGTTCTTATTGGAATGGTAATGCTCTGGTGATTGTAAAATTCGAGTGTTATTTTTGCTTCGCCCACCTTTATATCGCTGGCAATCACTTTCATTCCAAGACCAAGGGCTATTTTTGCCACTTCCCGTCCTATTTTTCCAAATCCGATAATCCCCAATGTTTTATCTCTCAATTCCCGTCCTTGAGCATAGGACTTCTTTAAATCCCTAAAGCGGGAATCACCTTCCAGGGGCATATTCCGGTTAGAATCGTGTAAAAATCGTACTCCGTTAAACAAATGAGCAAAAACAAGTTCTGCCACAGCATTGGAAGAAGCTTCCGGAGTATTAATTACAGTGATTCCTTTACTTTCAGCATATTTTACATCGATATTGTCCAAACCAACTCCGCCGCGACCAATGACTTTTAGATTTGGGCACTCATCTATAAGTTCTTTACGTATCTGGGTGCCACTACGGACTAAAATAACGTCAATTTGATGCTCATTAAGGTAATTTATGAGCTGTCCCTGCGCTACTTTGCTCACAATGACTTCAAAACCTTCTTTTTCGAGTTTATTTTTGCCGTTTTGTGATATTCCGTCGTTTGCTAATACTTTCATCTTTTTTATTTAAAATGGTGAGGGTCTAAAAATGCCAATTATCGACCTGCTGAATTTCTTCAGACGAAATTGATAACGGCAAAATTATTTTTTTCCTTTTCGGTTTCTTCTGCGGAAAAATCTACGCTTCTTTTTCCAGCTTCTGCATCACATCCACCAGAACCTGAACACTTTCTAAAGAAAGCGCATTATACATGGAAGCGCGATATCCACCCACACTTCGGTGACCACTTAAGCCATTGATGTTTGCTTCTTTCCACATGCTGTCGAACTTTTCCTTCTTACTTTCATCGGTTAAGTTGAAGGTTGGGTTCATTGTAGAGCGATCTTCAGTAGCAGCAAAACCTTTAAAAAGAGGGTTCCGGTCAATTTCATTGTAAAGAAGAGTTGCTTTTTTGTTGTTTAGCTCTTCCATAGCCTTGATTCCGCCTTTATCTTTAATCCATCTAAGGGTGAGCAGGGAAACATAAACGGCGTAGACCGGGGGCGTATTGAACATACTGTCTTTCTCGATATGCACCTGGTAATCCATCATAGAAGGAATTTGCCTGTTCACTTTGCCTAAAATATCTTCTTTTACAACTACAAGTGTCGCGCCTGCTGGCCCCATATTTTTCTGTGCCCCGGCATAAATAAGATCGAACTGGGAAAAATCAAGTTCCCGTGAAAAAATATCACTACTCATGTCGCATACCACGGGAGCATCGACAGAAGGGAAATTTTTCATCTGAGTTCCAAAAATGGTATTGTTGCTCGTGCAATGGAAATAATTAATATCTTCTGGAATGTTATAATCTTTTGGAATATAATTGAAGTTTTGGTCCTTAGAAGAAGCTACTTCTACTACTTCTCCAAACAATTTTGCCTCCTTAATAGCCTTACTGGACCAGGTGCCGGTGTTTAGATAGGCTGCTTTATCCTGAAGTAAATTGTAGGCAGTCATTAAAAACTGCATGCTCGCACCTCCCTGAAGGAAAATTGCCTTATAACCTTTATTTTCCAGTCCCAGCAATTCCAGCGCCAGTTGCCGTGCTTCTTCCATTACACTTACAAATGCCGCACTACGGTGGGAAATCTCTAAAATTGAAAGACCGGTATCATTAAAATCTAATATAGCCTGTGAAGCTTCCTGAAAAACTTCCTGTGGTAGCACGCACGGACCTGCGCTAAAATTATGTTTTTTCATAAAAGAAAATGGTTGATTTTGTTAAACAAAGATGAGAAAAAATGAAATGCCAGTGGTTATTACAACGGTGATTTTGGTGTTATAACTTTAATAAAAAAGCAAGCGTATCCACATCGTCTGCGTAATCCCAAAGTTTAGGGTGCTGCGTTTCGCCGAATTTAACTTCATTGTCAATAAATCCTTCAGAAACTACACATTGTAATTTTTCTTTATTCTCTTCCAGCTTTTGCTTTAAATCTTCTTCTGAAGAATAACGCTCGTAAAAAAGAGTGGCGATAGGAGAGCCGAAAGTTTCTTCTTCCTTCAGAAGTAAAAATCCGTTATCAAGGATTTTAAATTCGCTCATTAAATATACTGCTTTATTGTAGTCGTAATTATTGGCATATTTCGCATGGTTCATGATATCATTCCAATCGTACATTGCGGGATAAAACTGCTCAAAATTATAATCTTTGGGCACGTATAATTTTGAAACGTTGCGGCATCCTAAACCAAAGTACTGGAAAATATCGCGACTCAAATTCTGCAGTTGCTGCTCACTTTCATTTCCGGTAAGAACTGCAACAGAATTCCTGTTTTTTCTAATGATGCTCGCTTTATTTTTAAAATAGTATTCAAAATAGCGGGCGGTATTGTTACTGCCCGTTGCGATTACAGCATCAAAGTTTTTTAAATGGTCATCTGTGAATCGAATAAGATTTTCAAATTCGGGATTTAACTGTATTAGAAATTTGGCAATTATTGGTAGTAGCAGCTTGTCGTTACTGGATTGTTTTACCAGCACTTTGTGTCCGGACATAAGCACAGACAAAAAATCATGAAAGCCAACAAGCGGAATATTTCCTGCCATAATCACAGCTACTGTTTTTTGTTCCCCATGGTCTTGCAGATCGTATTTTTCCAGCCACGCATCAAGATTTTCTTCTTTAAGTGCTTTGCTCCACTCGTTTAACGCAAAAATGATGTTCTCACGGGTAAACCATCCGTTGTGATGAACAGCATTGTCAATTTTATTTTTTAACTCATTATATAATCCTGCATATTCAACATCTTTTTCTGAATTTTCTTCAGTAGTAAGTGTGAATTGTCCCAGAAATCTTCCGAGTTCTATAAAATTTGATTTTCTATCGTGGATTGTCATTGCCTAATTTGGTTATGAATGCTTTTGACGTTAAATTTGCAGCGAAATTAAAATTTCCGCATGGGAAAAGCTATTGATTTTTCTTAAAGCTGCAGGGATTTTGATATAATAGTTAAATTTACAAATAAATAAAGCTATGGCAATTGTAATAACCGACGAGTGTATAAACTGTGGTGCCTGTGAACCGGAATGCCCAAACACTGCGATTTATGAAGGAGCTGATGACTGGAGATATGCTGACGGTACAGAATTAGAGGGCGATGTGGTACTTCCAAATGGCAAAGCTGCAAATGCAGAGGAATCACAGGAACCGGTAAGTGATGAGATATATTATATAGTTCCAGATAAATGTACAGAGTGTAAAGGTTTTCATGAAGAGCCACAGTGTGCTGCAGTTTGTCCTGTAGACTGCTGTGTTCCCGATGAAGATCATGTGGAGTCTGAAGAAGAACTGCTGGAAAAACAACGCTTTATGCACGGAAGTGAATAAGGATTGGTTTGTTGAATAAAGTGGAAACCCGTTTCAGCTGAAACGGGTTTTCTTTTTTAAACTGTTCTCTCAGGATACAGTGTATTTCAGTTCGTTTCTATATGCAGATGGGGATTTTCCCGTAAACTTTTTAAACTGTTTATTGAAATGGCTAAAGTTGTTGAATCCGCATTCAAAACATACATCAGTAATACTTATTTGCTTTTCATGTAAAAGTTTGGCTGCATGCGCCAGTCTGTATTCGTTGGCAAACTGAGTAAAAGTTTTTCCGGTAATTTTTTTAAAGTATCTGCAGAAGCCCGGTACAGTCATGCTTACCTTTTCTGCAATTTCATCAAGACTTATAGAGCGCATATATTCCTGCTTCACAAAATTAAAAACGATATTTATCCGGTTGTTATCCTGAAGTTCGGTTTCTAATATAAATCCATGGGCATTAAGAATGGTGTAATTCTCTGCAGCTTCCAACATCCTAAAAACATCCAGTAGCCCCAGGAGACGGTCGAATGCATTTAAGTTTTCCAAGGACTCTATTTTCTTTCCAATACTTCTTTTATTTTCTCCGTGAAAGACAATACCTTTTTGGGAGCGTTCCAGCAGCGTCTTTATTCCTTTCATTTCAGGAATTTCAAAAAAAACTTCTCCAAGAAAATCTGGTTTTATCTGGATTACAGTTTCTGCTTCGTGTGCTGTAAGACTATCAGTAAAGCCGCAGTGGGGGAGGTGAGATCCTATAAGCAGGAGATCCCCATTTCTATAATAGGAGATATGACTTCCAATTTGCCTTTTTCCGGTGCCCCCATTTACGTAAACCAACTCAATTTCCGGATGATAATGCCAAAAACTGTTGTTTTTGTTCTGATGGTCCTTATTATAGGTTCTATAAGAAATAGAGCTACCAAAGGCTGGTTCTATTTTCTCATAAGCAGGTTTGAATAATTTTGACATAAATAGGATTTTTTATAAATATAATGTAATTCAATTTTAATGCAATGATCTTTGCTAAATTATCTATGAAATATGGTATTTGTACATTAACTGAATATTAAATAATTATAAACGATAAAATAGAACATATTTTGGCATATCTAAGACAATTTTAAGAGGATAGTTCGTGGTACATTTGAATATGTTATTATCAATGAATTAACATTATTAACCTTTAAAATTGTGAATTATGAAAAATGTAATTAGATTATCAGTCGTAACTCTTTTATTATGTATGAGTTTACAAGTTTCCGCAGCTGAAGGTTTAGCTGTGAAGGTAGATGAGAAGTCTATATTAGTGGAAGTAGGAAATTCGGTTAAAGGAGCAACTCTCACACTGCAGGACAGGTATGGAGTCATTCTTTTTAAGGATGGACTAATGGATGGAAAATCTTATATAAAGGCTTTAAACCTGGAAGAGGTGCCGGAAGGAATTTATTACCTTCATTTTGAAGATGAGTTTCACATTTTCACAAAGAAAATCACCAAAATTAAAGAATGTCTAACAATTGAAGCTAAGAACTCAGATGTTGTTTTTAAACCAGCTTTTAAATTGGATAAAAAAATGGTAAGATTTTCTTTACCTAATCCTGAAGAAAGTCTTACTGAAGTTTTAATACATGATTCTTCCGGTATGCTTATGGGATCCATGATCTATAAAGATGCCGTTATCGCTAAAACATTTGATTTTTCTAAAGTTCCTGCCGGAAAGTATGAAATTACGATAATAACAAAAACTAATACTTTTAGTAAAGTTATGGATTTGGGCTAGTTCAAATATTAAGTTGTGTTCCTATAACCCGCTGAGAAGTGGGTTATTTTTTTGACCATTCCTGAAGTTTAACTATTAAAGTTTAAAAGAAAATCCATCAGCAGTCTTTCGCTTATATTTTTGCTCATCGAACATATACAGGAAGGATCCTTTTTTGGAAGATTCCATGTCTTTTTCATCTGTTTTATGAAGTATGTCCAACGCATTAATTTTATTGATGAAATTCCTTTTGTCCAGTTTTTCGCCCAAAATAGCTTCGTACATCTTCTGAAGCTGGCGCATAGTGAATTTCTGCGGAAGGAGTTCAAAACCAATAGGCTTGGTTGAGGTGCGGTACCTTAATCTGTTAATTGCTCTCTGGACCATTCTTTCGTGGTCAAAGATAAGTTTAGGGGCTTCAGAAATATTGAACCATTGCGCAGAATACTGCTGGGTAAGCTCTTCGTTATGTTCCTCAATGTTAATTAAAGCGTAATAAGCCACAGAAACTGTTCTTTCTACAGGATCACGATCAACTTTACTGAAACTGTAGAGTTGCTCCATATAAACATTGTTAATTCCTGTTAAATGATGTAAAATCCGGGTTGCTGCCTGATCCAGGTCTTCACTTCTTTTTAAGAAACCGCCCATTAGAGACCATCTCCCTTTCTGCGGTTCAAAATCACGTTTAATAAGGAGGATTTTTAATTCTTCATTATCGAAACCAAAAATTATACAATCTACTGCAAGTAATGCTTTGTCCTCAGAATTGTAACTATGGATCATTTTATTTATTGGTTGTTAGCTGGACAGACAAAGATTGTTATTTAATTTTAAAATAAAAATTATGAACAGAAATAATTGAAAATCATAAACTGACATTACGAATGTGATAATTTCACAATGATGCAAGTTAAAAAAATGTAAAATTTTATTTGTTTTTTTTGTTTAAGTTTAATTATATTTGGAAATGTAAATTCCACACTTATTAATTCAACTTTTAAACTATGACTAAAATGCAAGAAATTTTTACTAAAAACCGGTCAGGGCGAAAAGGTTTTCGTTCGGTTTTGATGCTTATTATCCTCTTTGGATTTTCGGGATATGCTCAAAACACTACCGTAACCGGTACGGTCACTGCCCAGAGTGATGGTTTTCCATTGCCTGGTGTAAATGTAATTGAAAAAGGAACCTCTAACGGAGTAGTTACCGGAATGGACGGAAATTATTCCATTGACGTTCCAGCCGAGGCTACCCTGGTTTTTTCTTACCTTGGTTTTGAAACCCAGGAAATTGCTGTAGATGGGCGGTCACAAATTGATGTGACTTTAACTGATGACCTTGAATCACTGGACGATGTGGTGGTTGTGGGGTATGGTACCCAAAGAAGGTCTGACCTTACCGGCTCGGTTAGTGTAATCGATGCAAGTGAGGTTCAAAAGGTTTCCAATAGTGATGTTTCCCAGCTTTTGCAGGGTAGGTCTGCAGGGGTAACGGTAACAGCTAACGGGGAACCGGGAGCTGGTGCCAATGTTCGTATACGGGGGGTATCTACTTTTGGAGATAGTCAGCCTTTATACATTGTGGATGGGGTTCCGGTAGGGACTTCAATCAGGGATTTTAACCCTAACGATATTGCGAGTATCCAGGTTCTTAAAGATGCTTCGGCAGGTGCTATTTACGGTTCCAGAGCGGCTAATGGTGTGGTTATTATTACGACTAAGCAGGGTACAAAAAACACTCCTTTGCAAATCCAGTATAGTGGATATTATGGAATTGACGAGGTGGCGCAAAGAATCCCGGTTTTGGGTAGAGAAGATTATCAAATGATCTCTAATGAAAAAAGAATCAATGCAGGTCAGCCATTAATCCCCGGGAATGATCCAAGTTCTGATCTTTACGTAAGTGATACTGATACAGACTGGCAAGGTGTTGGGCTTAAGAGTGGTAACAGGCAAAATCATAATTTCAGATTTTCCGGAGGTGGTGAAAACATCACTTATAATGCTACTATGGATTATTTTAGTAATGAAGGGGTTTTTGTAGGAAATGGTCCTGATTATGAGAGATATTCTGGAAGAATTAACACTGTAATGGAAAAAGGTAGATTTAAAATATCACCTTCTTTATATTATACTCATAGTTTTGAGAATTCTTTAACTTTTAGAGGAGATGTTTTAACTGGAGGACGTCCTCCACTGATAAATGACCTTGTAAATGCAATTCCTACTTTAGGTATTTATGATCCAACCAACGAGGGTGGTTATGCGGGAACTTCTTCAGAAATCCATCAGGAAATTGTTTTAAACGTACCGGGTATAAATAGCCTTTTTACTAATAATGTAGAGGTAGACAGGATTTTTGCGATTGTGAATCCAGAGTTTAAGATCATTGATTCAGAAGATCACCAACTAACTTACAAGCTGAATACCAGTTACGATAAAACTCATGTGAGAAGTTTTTCTTTTGTACCGGAATTTGAAATGGGATATTTCTTTGGAACAGGAAGATCTCTTTTAGATGATAACTCGACTATTTATACAGTAGGTCTTGTTGAGAATACATTAAATTACAACACAAATTTTGATCAGCACTCTTTTGATGTTGTGCTAGGACAAACATTTCAGAAGAATACAACAATTATAAGGACTGCGCATTCTGAAAACTTGCCAAAGCCTTATTATCCTGTGCTTTCTAATGGAGTTAATCAAACAGTAGGAGGAGAGGAGATTGAAAGTTCTCTTGCGTCTTATTTTGGAAGGTTAAACTATAATTTTGACGACAGGTATCTTTTAACAGCAACAGTTAGAAGAGATGGATCTTCAAGGTTTGCATCTGAAAACAGATGGGGAACTTTTCCTTCTTTAGCCTTAGGATGGAGAATTGATAATGAAGACTTCTTTAATATTTCTGAAGATGTGGTGAGCAATTTAAAGCTGAGAGCAAGTTATGGTGAGTTAGGAAACCAAAACATTGGTGATTACCTTTATCAGGCTGTAATTAATAGAAATATTCCTTACAATTTTGATCAGGATAGAGTTCTTGGTGGACTTCAGACAAGTGTGGTGTCAGAAGATATTGTTTGGGAAACTACGACTTCTCTTGATGTTGGTCTGGATGCAACCTTCTTTAAGCGCAAAATTGATGTTGCTCTTGATTATTATGAGAGAGAAACAGTGGATATTCTTGTTGGCGTGCCAATCCCCTGGTCTACAGGTTCTGTGAATGTTAGTCCACTTGTAAATGCAGGAAGCATCCGAAACTCAGGTTTTGAAGCAGAAGTAACTTATCATCATAGCGGTAATGAAGATTTTAATTTCGATTTATCTGGTAACGTAAGTACTATTAATAACGAAGTTTTAGCTCTTGGTGGAAATAACGAACCAATTACTGGAGCGGGTTCCAGAACACAAGTAGGAAGAGAAGTAGGTGAACACTTTGGCTTTGTTTATGAAGGTATTTTTCAAAGCCAGGAAGAAGTGGAAGAACATGCTTTCCAAAGTGCAGCTACCGCACCTGGTGATGTAAAATTTAGGGATATTAGTGGTGATGGACAAATTAATGCAGATGACCGTACCTTTCTTGGTAGTGCTCTTCCAAGTGTAACTTATGGTTTAAATTTTTCTGCCAATTACAAGAACTTTGATTTTACAGTATTTACATCAGGAGCAGCAGGCTACTATATTAACAGCAGGTTGTATCGTTCTCTAATGCTTTCTACAGGCTTTATAAATGCTCATGAAGATATTCTGGATCGATGGACTCCTGAAAATACAGATACTAACATCCCACGGGTAGTGGCGGATGATCCCAACAACAATGCGAGGGATTCCAACAGACCGGGATGGCTTCAAAAAGGAGATTATCTTAGGATTAATACTGTTTCCCTTGGATATACCATGCCAGAAGAGTTGTTTGGTAACTTTATAGATAATTTGCGTGTGTATGGAACGGTGCAGAACTTATATACCTTTCAACATTACAAAGGCTTTAATCCTGATTTTAATTCAGGTGTGTTGGAGCCTGGATTTGATAACGGAACGTATCCGCGACCCAGAACAGTTATGATGGGGATTGATTTATCATTTTAAAAAAAAAATATTATGAAAATATCGAAATTTTTAATGTTATCGTTTAGCATGCTAGTGCTTGTAGGATGTGAAGACGAACTGGATTTAAATAATCCAAACAGCATGACAGCTGTGGAATATTGGTCAAATGAAGAACAAGCAATAGCGGGTGTCAATGCTGCTTATACAAACCTGTTAAATGATGGGTATTATATGAGGATGACCCCTGCTTTAACAGATGGTCGAGCTGATGATTTTAGGGCAGATAGCCCCTGGCCAGATTTGGGACAGGTTTCTAATTTCACCATTTTGCCAACTTCAGGTCCTATTACCTGGATGTGGGAAACCTATTACCAACAAGTTTTTAGAACAAACCAGGTGCTGGCAAATGTTCCTGATATAGAGATGGATCAGGATGTGAAAGATCGTGTACTTGGTCAGGCATATTTTTTAAGAGGGTTGGCTTATTTTCATCTTGCCATTAATTATCAAAGGGTTCCTGTAATTCTTACTCCTGCGCAAAGTGAGGCTGATTACTATCAACCTACAGCTTCTGAGGAAGAATTGTGGGCTCAGATTGTTTCTGATTTTTCAAGTGCTCAGGAATTATTACCTGTGGATTATCAATCAGTATCAGGTCCGGATAGAGGACAACTAGGCAGAGCTACAAAAGGTGCTGCAACAGGATTCTTGGGTAAAACATATCTTTATATGGAAGAATGGAGTTCAGCTGCAGAAGAGTTTAGAAAATTAATTGAAGGTCCCGAGCTTAATAACTATTCATTAATGGATGATTATGCAGATAACTTCAGTCCGTTTTCCGAGAACAATGCAGAATCTCTTTTTGAGGTTCAATTTGCCACACCAGATCAGGTTGGTGGAACAGTTAAGAATTATGGTGGAAATCCACAAAATGACTGGATGCAGGTTTCTTCTGTAGGGCATACTTATGCTCAGGATGGTTTTGGATATTCAGATTTTCTTCCTACCCGCTGGATCTACAATGAATACAATGAAGAGGATCCTGTTGACGCAGAGGTTGATCCAAGGTTATTGGTATCCATTGCATCCTATGAGCCAGAGGCTAACTCTACAACAGTATATGGTGGTGTAGAATGGCCACATGCACCAGATGCCATATATCCACGTAAATATACCCACGATGGTTATGGGTTTGAAACAGAGAGCCAAGGGGGTGTTGAACTTTCAGGTATTAATTATCGTTTAATGAGATATGCAGATGTTTTACTAATGTATGCTGAAGCTTTAAATGAAATGGGACAAACCCAGGAAGCTTATCAGTACATCAATGATGTTAGAAACAGAGCTAATTTACCAGATCTGGAAGAGGTAAAACCTAATTTGTCCCAGGAAGAAATGAGGGATCAAATAGCCCATGAGCGTGCACTGGAACTATCTATGGAAAGTATAAGATTCCATGACATTGTTAGATGGGGATGGTTATACGACGATGAGAAACTGGCATTACTTAGAGAGCGTGATAGTGAATTTGAAACCTGGAGACCAGGTAAAGAATATCTTCCTATCCCACAATCTGAATTGGATGTAAATCCTAATGCTGAGCCAAATTCGGCTAATTAAATAAATTTTTAACTGAGGCTGCCTGCTAATTACGTATTGGAGTTGAAATATTTTAGCTTGCCGATAATTGTAAATTTCAGGCGGTCTCTTTTATTAAAAAAGAATGAAATGAACAAAAGTTTTAAAGGAATACTTGGAGGTCTGGCGGCCGTTTTATTTGCAGGTACTGTGCAGGCTCAAACTACTGTAAGTATTGAAAATAAAGAAGATGCTCCTGTAATCAGCAAACATATTTATGGTCACTTTGCTGAACATTTAGGACGTTCCATTTATGATGGTCTCTATGTTGGGGAAGATAGCCCTATACCTAACACAAATGGAGTACGAAATGATTTAATTGCAGCTCTTAAAGATTTACAAATACCTAATCTTAGATGGCCTGGCGGTTGTTTTGCCGACACCTACCATTGGAAAGATGGAATTGGTCCAAAAGAAGATCGGCCTACTATTGTTAATGCCTGGTGGGGAGGAGTTACTGAAGATAACAGCTTTGGAACCCACGATTTCCTTAACCTGTGTGAAGAACTTGGTGCAGAGCCATATTTAGCAGCAAATTTAGGAAGTGGTACAGTAGAAGAATTTACAGATTGGATTCAGTATGTAAACCATTCTGAAGGAAGCCCCATGGCTAAACTGAGAAAGGAAAACGGAAAAGAAGAGCCCTGGAATGTTAAATATTGGGGTGTTGGTAACGAGATGTGGGGTTGTGGAGGAAATATGACTCCGGAATTCTACGCCAACCTTTACCGCCAGTATGCTACTTTTATGACCAGCTGGGAAAATGAGAATGATCTTTATAGAATTGCTTCCGGAGCAAATCAAGATGATTATCACTGGACGGAGGTTCTTATGAGAGACGTTCCTAAACATTTAATTGAAGGTGTTGCATTACATTCTTATTCTTTTGTAGAATGGGATGAAAAAGGATCTGCTTCAGATTTTAATGAAGAACAATATTTTTCCACCATGAAAACTGCTTTGTGGATGCAGGAACTTATTGATAAGCATACTGATATTATGGATAAGTATGATCCTGAAAAAGAAATAGATCTTATTGTAGATGAATGGGGTGGCTGGTATGAAGTTGAAGAGGGTACCAATCCTGGTTTCCTTTATCAGCAAAATACTATGAGAGATGCCATGATTGCAGGTACAACTCTAAATATTTTCAATAATGAAAGTGAGAGGGTGAAAATGGCAAATTTGGCCCAGACAGTGAACGTACTGCAGGCAGTTGCTTTAACTGAGGGTGAAAACATGCTTTTAACCCCTACTTACCACGTGATGAAAATGTATACAGTACATCACGACGCAAAATTGCTTCCTGTAGATTTTGATTCCCCTGAATATACTTATAATGGAGAATCTTTACCGGCAGTTTCTGTTTCAGCTTCAAAAAAAGAAGGAAATGTTGCTATTTCTCTAGTAAATATTGACTCACAAAAAGAAAATGAGGTAGAGATAGACCTTGAAGCATTAGATGTGAAAAATATGACTGCGACTATTTTAACTTCAGATAAGTTGCAGGATCACAATACGTTTGAGAATACTGAAAAAGTTACTCCGGAGGAATTTAAAGATTTTAAATTAAGAAGAGGAAAACTGCAAGTGACCTTACCTCCTTTTTCTGTAGTAGTGCTGGAATCAAAATAGTTCCTTTCAGATAAAGATTAACCTTTGCGGGTTTATAGAATATCAAGCGGAATTTGGGGATGCAATAGATAAACCTGGCCATTTCCAGTTCCGCTTTTTTGCAGATAGCTTTGCAAGACTAAAATAAAAAATCATGAAGAAATCGAAACTTTATTCAAAATTCCTTATAATTTTTCTTCTTTTTTCTATAGGAACTGTTTCAATTAGCTGTTCAGAAGATGATGAGGACTTTACAGATGATTCTGTTGATCCAGAACCAGAACCAGATCCTGGTACAGATCCAGAACCAGATGATTTTGCGGGACCAACTTATCCCGATGATTACACAAACATTGCTTCCTGGGAACAGCGTTCACAATGGAATCTGGCCAATGTCCACGATCCAACCGTTGAGAAAGATGGAGAGTATTTTTATATGTATCAAACTGATGCGTCCTATGGAAATGCACATGAAGGACATGGTCACTACCCGGTGCGGCGATCAACAGATCTTATAAATTGGGAACATCGTGGAGCAGTTTTTTCTGAAGCTCCATCATGGATCAAGGATTCCCTTAATAATATGCGCGCACGTATGGATCCACCTTTGGATCCTATAGAAAATCCGAATTATGGATTCTGGGCACCGCACATTTCTAAAGTAGGTAATACCTACCGGCTTTATTACAGTGTAGTAGTCACCAATCCAATTGTTGGATCTGATGCTGATGCTGCATGGACCGAACGTGCATTTATTGGACTCGCAGAAACCAATGACCTGGCTTCCAATAATTGGACAGACAAAGGAATGGTAGTGAGTTCTGTTGCAGATGGAGTGGAAACTTATCTAAGGGAAAACGGAAATGACTGGAGCGGGTATTTCAAATTTAATGCTATAGATCCAAGTTTTATAGTTACTCCGGAAGGGGAGCACTGGTTAATTTATGGCTCCTGGCATTCGGGTATTGCTGCTTTACAGGTAAATCCTGAAACAGGAAAGCCAGACCGGTTAGAAACTGTTGAAGATCATGGAGTAAGAATTGCAGGTCGTGGAAATGTAAATGCTAATCGCTGGCAGGGTCTTGAGGGGCCGGAAATAATTTATAATGAAGAAACTGGCTATTACTATCTTTTCCTTGCTTATGATGAACTTTCGGTAGCTTATAATACCCGAGTTGTAAGATCACAAAATATTACCGGTCCCTATGTTGGTATAGATGGATCCAGTGTTACTGAAGGGGCAGAAGCCTTACCTATAGTAACACATCCATATGCTTTTAATAATCATCCTGGCTGGGTTGGTTTTTCCCATCCTTCTGTTTTCCAGGATGAGGATACAGGGCAGTGGTTTTATTCTTCGCAAGCCCGTTTACCTGAAGGAGTACAGGGAATTAATGCTTCTAATGCAGTGATGATGGGTCATGTGAGAAAAATTGAATGGACAGAAGATGGCTGGCCTTTGGTATCACCAGAGCGTTATGCAGGAGTACCGGAATCACCGATATCTGAAGAAGCTATAGTAGGAACCTGGGAACACATTACTCTGAATTATCAATACAGGGAAATTCAGGAATCTACAAATGTTGTTTTTCATGAAGACAATACTGTTTCAGGAAGTATAACGGGTAGCTGGTCTTTTGACAGCGACTCCAATACCCTTACCATTAATGACAAAGAGCATATTGTTTCAAACTCATGGGATTGGGAAGCATCACCAAGACATACCACCTTAACTTATGTTGGTTTAAATTCATCAGGAAGATCGGCGTGGGGGAAAAAGGTAGAATAGGAATCAGACAGCATGAAGGGATTATTTTAAACGCAAATTGCGTGAAATGAGATTTAAAAATTTGTTAGTTGTGAAAACCGGGGTCAGAAAATTTTATTTTCTGGCACTGGGTTTTCTTTTTATTTTTTTCACATTCCAGGTTAAAGCTCAAGCTCCTCAAAAAATTAAATTTTTTGAGTTAGAGGATGTTCAGTTAAATGAGGGTGCCTTTAAGAATGCACAGGATGTAGATTTGCAATATATCATGGATTTAGATCCCGACAGGTTGCTGTTTCCATTCTTGCGTGAAGCAGGACTCACTCCAAAGGCCGAAAGTTATCCTAATTGGGAGAATACTGGGTTGGACGGACATATTGGTGGACATTATTTAACAGCACTTTCTCTTATGTATGCTTCTACCGGAAATCAGGAAGTACTGGATAGATTAAATTACATGCTCAAGGAATTAAAACGAGCACAGGATTCCTATGGAAATGGTTATATAGGAGGTGTGCCAGAGAGCAGGGAATTATGGCAGGAAATTGAATCGGGAAATTTAAATCCCGGCAGTTTCAGTTTAAATGACAGATGGGTTCCTCTTTACAATATTCATAAAACTTATGCCGGACTTAGGGATGCATATCTGCTGGCAGATAGCGAATTGGCTAAAGAAATGCTGATAAATTATTCAGACTGGATGATCAACATTACAAAGAATCTTACCGATGAACAGGTACAGTCTCTATTAATTTCAGAACATGGAGGGTTAAACGAAGTTTTTGCAGATGTAGCAGAAATTACCGGCGATAAGAAATATCTTGATCTTGCCTATAATTTTTCTCACCAGGAAATTCTTGATCCTTTAAAAAAGCATAAAGATGAACTAAACGGAATGCATGCTAATACACAAATTCCTAAAGTGGTAGGTTTTCAAGCGATAGCAGCATTGTCTGGTGATGAGGAATATCATGAAGCCGCAAAGTATTTTTGGGAAAATGTAGTGAATCAACGCACGGTAGCCATTGGAGGCAATAGTGTACGTGAGCATTTTCATCCCACAACAGATTTTTCTTCGATGATTAACAGTGTTCAGGGACCTGAAACCTGCAATACCTATAATATGCTCAAATTGAGCAAGCAACTTTTTCAGGCAGAAGGTCAGGAAAAGTATTTGGATTATTACGAAGAAGGGCTCTACAACCACATTCTTTCTTCTCAAAACCCGGACAAAGGCGGATTCGTATATTTTACCCCGATGCGGCCAGGTCATTATCGTGTTTATTCGCAGCCGGAAACCAGTTTCTGGTGCTGTGTGGGATCTGGTATTGAGAATCATGCCAAATACAATGAGCTTATTTATGCACATTCCGAAGACGATCTTTATGTAAACCTATTTATTCCTTCTATTTTGAATTGGAAAGAAAAAGGTTTCTCACTTACTCAGGAAACAAATTTCCCCGAAGAAGAATCCACATCATTTTTGGTAAAGACTGAAAATCCGCAGGATATGAACCTTAAGTTAAGATATCCACAATGGATTGCTCCTGGTGAGTTTAAGGTAGAGGTAAACGGAAAACCGGTAAAGGTCAATTCAGAGCCGGGAAGTTATGTTTCTATCAACAGGAAATGGAAAGATGGTGACAGATTAGATGTACAATTGCCTATGCACCTCACTTCTGAAAGATTACCTGATGGATCAGATTATAAGGCATTAAAATATGGTCCTATTGTATTGGCAGCTAAAATTGGAAAAGACAGCTTACCAGGTCTTTTTGCAGATGCCAGCAGGGGTGGACATATTGCAGCGGGAGAGATGATTCCGCAAACGGAAATGCCTTATTTCCTTTCAGATAAAACTGAAAATATAGAAAAACTGGTAAAACAGGTAGAGGGCAAAAAATTAACATTTTCGGCATCAGAAGTGCTATATCCTTCAGAATTTAAAGATCTTGAATTCATTCCTTTTTATAAGTTGCACGAATCGCGGTACGTGCTTTATCTTCCTTTAGAAACTACTGAAGGTATTCAGAAAATAAAAAAGGAACTTAAAGAAAAAGAGAAAGAAGAAAAGATGCTGGCAGCAATAACCATAGATATGGTTACTCCCGGGGAACAACAGCCCGAGGCAGACCATTTTATTGAAAGCGAGAACTCTAATATTGGTGTTCATCGCGATCGTCACTGGAGGGATGCCAATGGCTGGTTTAGTTATCGTCTTGTGGACAAGGAGAAGCAGGCACGCAAGCTGAGAATAACATTTTTTGGAGGAGACAGCGATAGAAACTTCAAAATTATAATTAATGATAAAGTAATTGCGGAAGAGAGCTTTAACGGATTAGAAGGAAACCGCTTTTATGAAAAAGATTATACGCTTCCTGCTGGACTTGTAAAAAACAGCAATGGAGTATTAAATGTAAAATTTGAAGCACTCCCCGGTTCCCGTACTGCCGGAATTTATGGAGTAAGATTAATAAAATAAGAACGAAAAATAACAAATAGAATGAGATCTAAGATTAAAAATATATCTGCTGGTGCAGTGTTATTCTCTTGCGCAACATTAATTGCTCAGGAAGATAAAAGAGGAGATTCTGAGATAGAAGTATCCTTTAATAACCCTATTATAACAGAGAAATTTACGGCAGATCCTGCTGCGCTTGTGCATGATGAGACTGTATATCTTTACGCTGGGCATGATGAGGCTCCAGATGATTTTAATTTCTATAGAATGAATGAGTGGCTGGTTTATTCCAGTACAGATATGGTCAACTGGAAAGAACATCCGGTTCCTTTAAAGCCTACAGATTTCGATTGGGCGAAAGGCGATGCATGGGCAGCTGAAGTGATCGAAAAAGACGGAAAATTTTACTGGTACGTGACAGTAGAGCATGATGACACCCACCCTGGTAAAGCGATAGGTGTTGCTGTTGCCGATACCCCTGTTGGGCCTTTCAAGGATGCCCTTGGGGAAGCACTTATCACCAATGACATGACAACCGAATACACAGATATAACCTGGGACGACATTGATCCTACAGTTTACATTGATGATGACGGGCAGGCCTATTTGTATTGGGGAAATACCGCCATGTATTGGGCAAAATTAAAAGATAATATGATAGAACTGGATGGTGAAATTCACCATGTAGAATTACCAAACTTCGTGGAAGCTCCTTATATTCATAAAAAAGGTGACTGGTACTATTTATCATATGCTTTTGGTTTTCCTGAAAAAACAGCATACGCAATGAGTAAATCTGTTACCGGGCCATGGGAGTACCAGGGTATTTTAAATGAAGTTGCAGGAAATACCAATACCAATCACCAGGCAATACTGGAGTTTCAGGGAAAAGATTATTTTATCTACCACACCGGAGCAATTCAGTCAAATGGAGGAAGCTTCAGAAGAGCGGTGTCTATTGACCGTCTTTACTACAATGAAGATGGAACATTAAAACGAGTACAAATGACTTCTGAAGGTATTCAGAAATAAAACCTTTATAATATGAAATTAAATGTAAGATTCCTTATGATTCTCGCCTTTGCCGCGGGTATTTTTTCTTCAGAAGCACAGGATATAAGAGTTCATGATCCGGTAGTTGCTAAAGAAGGTGACACGTATTACTTGTATAACACCGGCCGCGGAATTGGGGTTTATAGTTCTAAAGATCTTAAAAACTGGAAGCGTGAACCTGCTGTTTTTGAAGAAAAACCAGAATGGACAGACAGCGTTGTGCCTGATTTTAAAAATCATATATGGGCTCCGGATATTACCTTGCACGATGGCACTTACTATATATATTATTCAGTTTCGGCCTTTGGAAAGAACACTTCAGCAATGGGCGTAGCGACAAATACTACTTTAAATCCTGAAGACGAGAATTACGAGTGGGTAGACCACGGGATTGTGGTGCAGTCGGTTCCAAATCGTGATATGTGGAATGCCATAGATCCTAATCTCGTTTTTGATGATGAAGGTACTCCGTGGTTAGCTTTTGGCTCCTTTTGGGATGGACTTAAAATGGTTAAAATGAATGAAAATCTTAAGGAGGTTGCACAGCCTCAGGAATGGCATACTATTTCAAGAAGAGAGCGATCCTTTGAATTACCAGATGCGGATGCCGGGGATGCTGCTTTAGAAGCTCCTTTCATTTTCAAGAAAAATGGTTACTACTACCAATTTCTTTCCTGGGATCTTTGTTGCCGTGGAGACAGAAGTACATATAAAGTTGTTGTGGGAAGATCAAAAGATGTTACCGGCCCTTACGTAGACAGAGAAGGAAAACCTTTAACCGAAGGTGGTGGAACTTTAATAATTGAAGGAAATGAAAATTGGTATGGTGCGGGCCATAACAGTACTTATACTTTTGATGGCAAAGATTATATTTTCTTCCATGCTTATGATGCTAATGACAATGGAGCTGCTAAACTTAAAGTAGCCGAATTAGAATGGGATGAGGAGCAATGGCCATCGCTCAAAAATGATGTTCTAAAATAATTGAATAAATCCATCAATCAGCTAAATGCTTTTGAAAAACTAAATTAAAATCAAACAAACTCATATGAAGACAAAATCATTAATAAACCTAATGCTTATAGCTTTTTCTTTGATGGGATGTGCTAATTTATCGCAATTAGAAGCGCAAGATCATACGGGGAATGTTAAAGCTACCCATGAGTCAAATGATCCTATTGTGCTGCAACGAGCAGATCCATTTGTTTACAGGCATACAGACGGTTACTACTATTTTACAGGTTCTGTTCCAACATACGATGCCATTGAAATAAGACGGGCAAAAACCATTGAGGGGTTGCAAAATGCAGAGCCTTTTACAGTTTGGGAAAAGCACGAAAGTGGACCGATGAGTCGTCACATTTGGGCACCGGAAATTCATTATTTAGATGGAAAATGGTATGTGTATTTTGCAGCGAGTGAAGAAGACGATATATGGGCGTTGAGACCTTATGTGTTGGAACTTGATGGCCAGGATCCATTAAAGGATGAATGGGTGGAGCTTGGAATGATGCAGGCAGCAGATAATGACCCCAAAAGCTTTACCGATTTTTCTTTAGACGGAACTGTCTTTGAACACAATGGAAAGCGCTATTTCAGTTGGGCAGAAAAAACCGGGGGACAATTCGCAGCTTCTAATTTATACTTAGCTGAAATGGAGTCACCTATTAAATTAAAAACAGCTCAGTTTATGCTCACCACGCCAGATTACGATTGGGAACGTGTTGATTTTTGGGTGAATGAAGGACCTGCGGTGATTAAAAACAATGGCAAAATCTTTATCACGTTTTCAGCAAGTGCCACCGGAGCTTCTTATGCTATGGGAATGATGGAAGCCGAGGAAGATGCTGATTTATTGGATAGAAATTCCTGGAAAAAGTCAAGATATCCGGTTTTAAAAACCAATGAAGAAAAAGGGCTTTATGGTCCGGGACATAATTCCTTTACCATCGACGAAAATGGAGATCCATTAATGATTTATCATGCGAGAGATTACGAAAAGGCAGTTGGAGATCCAAAAATGGTACCTGCAACAGATAAAAGATCGTTAGAAGAAATTAAGGCAGATCCTTTATACGATCCTAATCGTCATGCAAGAATGATGGAGGTTGAATTTGATGACAACGGAAGACCGGTTTTTGAATTTTATTAATGATTTTTAAGAATGGCAGCGATGTTAGCATTGGAAAAACCTAAATTTTTTACACTTCAGAGAACTTCATTCCTGAAAAAAATTAAAGTATTCAGAGGCATAGCAATAGTGAAATTAGCTGCTTATACTGTGAACAGTTTTAAAAATGAAAACGCATTAAGGAAATCTTAAAATTAATAAGTGTTTCTATAACACTTATTAATTTTAATTTTTATATTTGTTTTGAAGATAAAAAAAATACAATGAGTACATATGTAATAGGATTGGATTACGGAACAGATTCGGTGAGGGCGGTTTTGCTTGATACAAAGAACGGAGATGAGCTCGCATCGTCTGTCTACTGGTATCCAAGATGGAAAGAAAGACAATTTTGTGATGCATCCAGCAATCGTTTTCGGCAACATCCTTTAGATCATATTGAAGGCTTGGAAGAAACCATTAAAGGTGTAATTGCCAAAAGTAAAGTAAACGGAGGGGATGTAAAAGGTATTTGTATAGATACAACAGGATCTTCACCAGTTCCTGTATCTAAAGATGGAACACCTTTGGCTTTGCAGGAAGGATTTAAGGATAACCCAAACGCAATGATGGTCTTATGGAAAGATCATACAGCAATTGAGGAGGCCAATGAAATTAATGAACTTGCTGAAAACTGGGGAGGTGAAAATTATACCAAGTATGAAGGAGGAATTTATTCTTCAGAATGGTTTTGGGCGAAGATAGCGCATATAATTCGGGAGGACGAAAATGTGAAAAATTCGGCATATACCTGGATGGAACATTGCGATTTAATGACTTATCATATTATCGATAATCAGGATCTGGAAGGCTTTAAAAGAAGTCGTTGTGCTGCGGGACATAAGGCGATGTGGCACGAAAGCTGGGGAGGCCTTCCTTCCGAAGATTTTCTGAACAGACTGGACCCTTATCTTGGTGAATTACGCGGTAGGTTATATAATGAAACATACACTTCAGACGAGGTTGCAGGAAACCTGAGCAAGGAATGGGCAGATAAATTAGGGTTAACTACAGATTGTGTGGTTGCCGTAGGAACATTTGATGCACATTCTGGTGCAGTAGGTGCAAAAATAGATGAACATACTCTTGTAAGGGTTATGGGAACTTCTACCTGCGATATTATTGTATCCTCCAAAGAAGTAATTGCAGATAAAACAGTACGCGGGATTTGCGGACAGGTAGACGGTTCGGTTATTCCGGGCTTTATCGGTTTGGAAGCTGGACAATCGGCTTTTGGTGATTTATTAGCCTGGCTTAAGGATGTACTTTCATGGCCGGTAGATAATCTTGTTTTAAATTCTGAAATACTTTCTTCGGAACAAAAAGAAAATCTGAAAGCGGAAATTGAGAAGAATTTCATTAGAAAACTTTCAGAACAGGCTGAAGAAATAGAACTATCAGAAAGCATTCCAATAGCGTTGGACTGGATTAATGGTCGTAGGACACCCGATGCCAATCAGGAGCTGAAAAGTGCCATTTCTAACCTGTCACTTGGAACAAGAGCCCCACATATTTTTAAAGCACTTGTTAACGCAATTTGTTTTGGATCAAAAGAAATAGTTGATAGATTTGAGCAGGAAGGTGTTAGGATTGATAGCGTAATAGGAATTGGAGGGGTTGCAAGAAAATCACCGTTTATTATGCAAACTTTAGCAAACGTACTTAAAAAGCCAATTAAGGTTGCGAAGTCTGACGAAGCTCCGGCATTGGGAGCAGCGATATATGCTTCTGTAGCTGCAGGAATTTTTCCGAATGTCATTGAGGCCAGCAAAACTTTAGGTAGCGATTTTGAAGCAGAATATCATCCTGAAGATGCAAAAATTTCTAAATACGAAAACTTAATGAAAGCTTATCAGGATTTAAGTTCTTTTGTAGACAGTAAAACAGATAGAAAATCTCTTAACAATTAATTATGAGCTCCAGCTTTAAGGAATTAAAAAAAGAATGTTACGAGGCAAATATGCAGCTTAATGCGTTGGATCTTGTAATTTATACTTTTGGTAACGTGAGTGCTGTAGACAGGAAAGAAGCAGTTTTTGCTATTAAACCCAGCGGCGTTCCCTATGAAGATTTAAAACCTGAAGATATTGTTATTATGGATTTTGATAACAATGTTATTGAGGGGGAAATGCGACCTTCTTCAGATACCAAAACCCACGCTTATTTATACAAGAACTGGGAAGAAATTGGTGGTGTTGCACACACACATGCTACTTATTCTGTAGCCTGGGCACAGTCGCAAAAAGACATTCCAATTTTTGGAACCACCCATGCAGATCATCTTACTGCCGATATTCCCTGTGCACCGCCAATGCGTGACGATTTAATTGCAGGAAATTATGAATACAACACCGGGATCCAGATCCTGGATTGTTTTAGGGATAAAGGCCTTTCTTATAAGGAAGTACAAATGGTACTTCTTGGAAATCATGGACCCTTTACATGGGGAAAAGATGCAGCAAAAGCTGTTTATAACAGCAAAGTTCTTGAAGAAGTAGCAAGAATGGCATATCTCACCCTTCAGATAAATCCTGAAGCGCCACGATTAAAAGATTCACTAATTAAAAAACATTACGAACGTAAGCACGGCAAAGATGCCTATTACGGTCAGAAATAATAATCCAACCACTTATATAAATACAAATGATAGATATTGATCATAAAGAAATCTGGTTCGTAACAGGTAGCCAGCACCTGTATGGGGAAGAAACTCTTAATCAGGTTACAAAAAATTCAAAGGAAATTGTAGAAGGTCTAAATGGATCTTCTCAAATTCCGTTAAAAATTGTTCATAAGGATACTGTAAAAACACCAGCAGAAATTACAGATTTATGTCTTCAGGCGAATACCAATAAAAACTGTATTGGTATTGTTACCTGGATGCACACTTTTTCACCTGCAAAAATGTGGATTAGCGGATTAAATATTCTTAAGAAGCCAATCTGTCATTTGCACACACAGTTTAATGCTGAAATTCCATGGAATGAAATTGATATGGATTTCATGAATTTAAACCAGTCGGCTCACGGTGACAGGGAATTCGGTTTTATAATGAGCAGAATGCGCAAAAAGCGTAAAGTAATTGTGGGCCATTGGAAATCAGATCGTGTTCAGAAAAAATTAGGAATCTGGACAAGAGTGGTACTTGGCTGGGACGAATTACAACACCTTAAAGTCGCCAGAATTGGTGATAATATGCGTGAAGTGGCAGTTACAGAAGGTGATAAAGTGGAAGCACAAATCCGTTTTGGAATGTCTGTTAACGGTTATGATTCTTCAGAAGTAGTGGAGCATATCGAGAAAGTTTCTGACGATAAAGTGAACGCTCTTTTAAAGGAATACGAATCTTCTTATAATTTAACTGAAGCATTAAAAGAAGGAGGAGCTCAAAGAAGTTCTCTTGAGGATGCTGCCAGGATAGAATTGGGTTTACGTTCATTTTTAGATGAAGGTGGATTTAAAGCTTTTACAGATACTTTTGAAAATCTTGGAAAGCTTAAGCAACTACCGGGAATTGCCGTACAACGACTTATGGCAGATGGCTATGGGTTTGGAGCTGAAGGTGACTGGAAAACAGCTGCTTTATTAAGAGCGATGAAAGTAATGGCTGTAGGATTAGAGCCAGGTACATCTTTTATGGAAGACTATACCTACCACTTTACACCCGAGAAATCTTACGTTTTAGGTTCACATATGCTGGAAATTTGTCCATCTATTGCAGACGGAAAACCAACCTGTGATATTCATCCTTTAGGAATTGGAGGTAAAGAAGATCCTGTAAGACTTGTATTTGATTCCCCGCAAGGCCCGGCACTTAATGCATCCTTAATAGATATGGGGAATAGATTCAGGCTGTTAGTAAACGAAGTTGAAGCAGTTAAACCCCAGGAATTGCCAAATTTACCTGTAGCCCGTGTACTTTGGGATGCCAAGCCAGATCTTGAGGTTGCAGCTACTGCATGGATTTTAGCCGGAGGTGCACACCATACTGTTTATACTCAGGCTTTAACTACTGAATATTTAGAAGATTTTGCCGATATTGCCGGAATTGAACTGCTGGTAATAGACGACAAAACAGCGGTGAGAGATTTTAAAGATAAAATTAATGCCAATGAAGCTTATTATCATTTGTTTCAGCATGGCTTGTAACTCTTAACACCAACTACTATAATGAAAAACATGAGAAGAAGTCTCTTTGGTTTTGCTCTTTTAAGCTTTGCTTTATTATTTGTGCAATGTAAAAACGAAAACAAAGAGGAAAACAACCAGGCAGAAGAAACTGCCGAAAACCAGAAAGTTGTGATAGAAAAATCTGAATTTGGAACAACCGCGGAAGGGGAGCAGGTCGAAATGTATACCCTTACCAACGCCGGCGGAATGGAAGTTAAAGTTATTTCCTATGGTGGTAGAATTACCAGCCTTAAAGCACCAGATAAAGAGGGTGAATATGAAGACGTGGTTCTAGGGTTTGATTCGCTTGAGGAATATACAAAAGACAATCCGTTTTTTGGTGCTCTTATAGGTCGCTACGGAAACAGGATTGCCGAAGGAAAATTTTCTCTGGACGGTGAAGAATATGAACTTGCTCAAAATGATGGTGAAAATCACTTACATGGGGGTGAGAAAGGATTCGATAAAGTAATCTGGGATATTACTCCCGAAGAAGGAGAAAACTCTTCTTCCTTAGTGCTTACTTATACTAGTGAGGATATGGAAGAAGGATATCCCGGTAAACTTGAAACCACAGTAACCTATACTCTATTTGATGACAACTCTTTTGATGTAAAGTATGAAGCTACGACAGACAAGAAAACAATTATCAACCTTACGCAACACGCTTATTTTAATCTTTCCGGGGATTTTAGTGAGACTATTCTGGATCATATAGTAGAAATTAATGCCGATAAATTTTTGCCGGTAACCGAAAATCTTATTCCTACAGGGGAGTTAAAAGAAGTTGAAGGTACTCCATTTGATTTTCGCGAGCCAAAAGAAGTTGCTGAAGGAATTAATGCAGATAATGAGCAAATTCAGAGAGCCGGTGGTTATGATCACAACTGGGTTTTAAACGAACAGGATAGCGGAATGAGAATGGCAGCTTCAGCGTATGAGCCGGAAAGCGGAAGATTTCTTGAAGTATATACTGATGAACCCGGAATGCAGTTTTATTCTGGAAACTTCCTTGATGGTACTTTACCTGCACAAGGAGGTGGTAATTATGAGAAAAGAACGGGATTCTGTTTTGAAACCCAACATTACCCCGATACTCCAAATCAGGAAGGTTTTCCTTCTGTAGTACTTGAACCAGGAGAAACGTATACATCCAATACGAGTTTTAAATTTTCAGTAAAATAAATTATGCAGACTTTAGATACTTTTGACTGGATCGCTATAGGTCTATACTTTCTGGTACTTGCAGGTATTGCGGTATGGGTAATACGTAAAAAGCAGGAAAATACGGCAGATTATTTTCTTGCAGGACGAAATGTGGGATGGTTCGTAGTTGGAGCTTCTATTTTTGCTTCCAATATTGGATCGGAACACGTTGTGGGGCTGGCGGGTGCTGGTGCCGGAAATAAGCTTCCGATGCTTATTTACGAAATTCAGGCGTGGGTAGTACTGATCCTTGGTTGGGTCTTCCTTCCTTTTTATGCCAGGAGCGGAGTATTTACCATGCCGGAATTCCTTGAGAAACGTTTTGATGCACGTTCACGTTGGGTACTTTCTGTATTCTCTATTATCGCTTATGTACTTACCAAAATTTCGGTTACCATTTATGCCGGTGGGGTAGTGGTTTCCGCTTTACTTGGTATCGATTTCTGGACCGGTGCACTTTCTACAGTAATCTTAACAGGATTATATACCGTACTTGGAGGAATGCGTGCAGTAGTTTATACAGAAACGCTACAGGCTATTATACTTGTGTTTGGTGCAGCAGCACTTACTTTTATTGGTTTAAATGAAGTAGGTGGATGGGCCAGTATGACGGAAACTGTAACTCCAGAATATCTAAACATGTGGCGTTCGGCTTCAGATCCCGAATTTCCGTGGCCTTCACTGTTAATTACAAGTACGATTGTAGGAATCTGGTACTGGTGTACAGATCAGTATATTGTACAGCGTGCTCTTACCGCAAGGAACATTAAAGAAGGGAGAAGAGGTACTATTTTTGGTGCACTGTTAAAATTACTTCCTGTATTCCTATTCCTTATTCCAGGTATCATAGCATTAACGCTTAAAATGAGAGGAGAATTACATTGGGACAGTCCAGATGAGGCCTTCCCTGTATTGATGAGTAACCTCCTGCCTTCAGGTTTACGTGGATTGGTTGCTGCGGGACTTTTAGCGGCTCTAATGAGTTCACTGGCTTCAGTATTTAATTCATGTTCCACTTTATTTACTGTGGATATTTATAAGAAATTAAGACCAAATACTCCTGAAAAGAAACTTGTAAGGACTGGGCAAATTGCCACGGTATTTATTGTAATTGTTGGTATTATCTGGATCCCAATTATGGCTAATATTTCGGGGGTATTGTATGAGTATTTACAGAAAGTTCAGTCGTATATAGCACCTCCAATTACAGCGGTTTTCCTACTCGGAATCTTTTATAAGCGTATAAATGCACAAGGAGCATTTATAACCCTGATAGTAGGTTTTATCGTAGGTGCATCGAGAATTGTGCTGGAACTTATGAAGGAATCACTGGATCCTGATGGATTCCTGTTTTTGTTGGGAGATATAAACTTCCTTACTTTTGCAGCCTGGTTCTTCCTATTCTGTGTGATACTAATCACAGTAGTTAGTTTAGCGACCAGTATACCTTCAAGAGAAAAAATCTTTAATCTTACTTTCCAGACTATTTCTCCTGAAGAAAAAGCAAATAATAAAAACAGTTACAATTGGGTAGATATAGCCGTATCTATTCTAGTTCTCATTCTTGTGGCTGGAGTAATGCTCTTCTTTAACGGAAAAGAAGGATTTTTCTAGAACCGAAGCTGTTTTAAAGTTTCAAAAAATAAATTCCTTTTCAGAAGCTCATTTTGTGAGTAACTGAAAAGGAATTTTTTTATCAGCTGTTGTCTTGCTTTGGTTGTCAGCTTATAAAAGTCTCAGGTTTAATGTTTCAGAAAAAAGATACTCCCTCAAAATGGCAATTATCGACCTGTAGAAATGTTGTGGGTTATCTGTTGCCTGTTTCAGTTCAAAAATTTTCAGGTTTTCTGTTTCAGAAAAGGAACGTCTTCAAAATGTTTTCGTGGTTCTGGTTTTTTCTCTATTCTTATTCTTTCAGCGAAGCGGTTTCTTGCTTCAGAAGAATGAGAAGCTTTTAAAATGGCAATTATCGACCTTTAGAATTGTTGTGGGTTGACTGTTGAACCGGTTGGCGATTTTTAATTTCAAAAGGTTTCAGGTTTTCATGTTTCAGAAAAAAGAGAGGCCTCTAAAAATGGCAATTCTTGAACATAAAGTTTCACCACGAATTCACGAATAATCTCTGAGAGTTTCCGCAGAACGTTTCCAGCGATTGTCCTGATTCTTTTCTCCTGGTACTTGGTTCCGTCTAAAGTGAACGATCCAAAATGGTAATTATCGACCTTAAGTTTCACCACAAATTCAGAAATAATCTATGAGAGCTTCCTCAAAGTTCTTTTCAGCGAGTTTCCTGATTCTTGTTTCCTGGTTCTTGTCTCCTGCTTCCTGTTTCTCACTCACTCCTCATCATCAAATTGGAATCCGCTATTTTGACTTCTTTGCTTTCTATTGTCTCTTGCTTCGTCAACAGAATCCCCCAGAATTTCATCATCTTTATGAAAATCCAGCCTGTAAGAAAATCCGCCTGCTATTTGCCATCTTGAGGGTGTGTCCTTAAAGTTAATTAAACCGGAAATGTCCATCTGTAGATTGTCAAACAGTAAATAAGCAGCACCACCTCTCACGATATCATCAGCATAAAGATCGCTGATGTAACCTTGATATTCACCGAAAAGTGCAAATTTAGGGGAGACTGCATGGGTAACTGTTGCTATAGCACCGTAACTCGGGAATTCCTCTGTAAATTTATCTGCTATAAAATTCATTACCAATACCCATCTTCCCCAGTTGTTTTGGGTAATAATTGCGGCTTTAGGGCTTAACTTAGATTCACCAGGATATAGATACGGATTCTCACCAACAGAGAAGTTACCACCTCCGTAAACCGAGATTGCGGGGATTAGCGTTTTCCATTTAAAACGTCTGTTAGCCTTCCAACTATATAAATTGGGTTTATCTTCTTCAGCATTTTTGTAGGGATCGTAAACCAGGTACTTAGCACCAAAAGTGTTTGTCCTGAAGTTCCTTATGTGAGCTTCTTGTTCCCGGTTACCAATACGCACACTGGTTGTTTCATCCTGAAAAGATCCAAAAAGGTTCAACTCGAGATTCTCGGTTAGCAGTCCAATACGTAAGCCATACATTGCACCAAAAACATCGGTCTCCTGACGGTAAAGTGCATGATCATCATTTCCCATATATCCTCCCCCTTCCAGCTGTATTACTCCTTTTCCAACAGCAAAACCTCCCTGTGACTCTCCGGGCCGGTTAGAATTAATGGTTTCGGTATATTGGGCATGGACATTAAAAACTGTACAAATAAAAAGAAAATAGGTGAGGCTTTTGTGCATGGTTACCAGGTTTGGTTCGCTCAAATATAGAGGAAAATTATTATTTTTTTAGGCCCTTAAAAACAGGAATTGTCTACTCATCTTTTTATTTTTGCAGAAATTTCAGGACATGTACGATGCATCATTTTCGGGTATATTAAGGACGATATTAATTATCCTGCTTATATATTTCGGATTGAAAATATTATTTCGCTTTTTGGGTCCTATAATTCTGCGCTATTTTATGAAGAAGATGGGCAAGAAGTTTCAGGATCAATTTAATCAGTATCAAAAACCTACAGCAGAAAAGGAAGGAAAAGTCAGTATCGAAAAAAAGCCGCAAAAGGGCAGGAAATCCAACAAAGATGTTGGTGAGTATATCGATTACGAAGAAATTGATTAATTTCGAACCATTGCTGGTTATACGTTTTTAGAAACATCCCAGTTAATAATAGATGACTGGTTAAAATTATCAAATTTCGACCTTTATTCTGAAGTTGCTAATCTTCAGGATATCTTTTGAAACTAAAATCTGATTGATGGTTAAATTCAAGCGAATCCTCCCTCACCTGTTCGTGCTTGCAGGTTTTATAGTTATTGCCTTAGCTTATTTTAATCCCGTTTTGCAAGGTAAAGTAATTTACCAGAGCGATATAGTTCAATATTTAGGTATGGCAAGGGAGCAAACTGACTTTAGGGAGCAGACTGGCGAGGAACCTTACTGGACAGATGCTGCTTTTGGAGGGATGCCGACATATCAATTAGGTGCCCGTTATCCTCATAATTATATTAAAGATGTGGATTCTGTGCTTCGGTTTTTGCCAAGACCTGCAGATTACCTTTTTATATATTTTATAGGATTTTACATCCTGTTGCTATGCTTAAAGTTGGATTATAAACTGGCCTTTTTAGGAGCGCTGGCTTTCGGGTTTTCTACGTACCTAATTGTCATTCTTGGCATTGGGCATAATGCCAAAGCACATGCTATTGCTTATATGCCTATGGTGTTAGGAGGTATTATTCTTATTTTCCGGAGAAAAAACTGGCTGGGATTTATTCTTCTGGCCTTTGCAATGGCTTTGGAAATTAGTGCTAACCATTTCCAGATGACGTATTATCTACTCTTGCTGGTGATTTGTTTAGGAATTGCTTATTTAGTAGATGCAATTAGAAAAAAAAATCTCCCTCATTATTTTAAATCGCTTGGAATAATGGTAGTAGCAGTTATACTTGCCATTGGAGCCAATGCGACTAACCTGCTGGCTACGCAAGAATATACTGCTTTTAGTACCCGAGGGGATACGGGACTGACGATAAATCCTGATGGATCTGAAAAAACAGCTACAGGATTGGATTTCGATTATATCACCAGTTATAGTTATGGAATAGCAGAGTCTTTTAATCTCTTTATTCCGAGGTTTATGGGAGGATCAAATTCTGAAGATATTGGTAAGGATTCTGAAGTTTATAATGCAATCATGGGATTGGGAGCTTCTCCTGCTCAGGCCGCAGACTTTGCTGAAAATGCACCTACCTATTGGGGAGATCAGCCTTATGTGGGAGCGCCGGCTTATATTGGAGCCAGCGTATTATTTTTGTTTGTTTTTGCTCTTTTCTTAATCCGGGGCCGACTGAAATGGTGGATCGTTGGAGGTAGTTTGTTAGCACTTTTACTTTCCTGGGGTAAGAATCTCGAGTTTTTAACCGAATTTTTTATCAATTATGTTCCGCTGTATAATAAATTTCGTGCGGTCACTTCTATCCAGGTAATTATAGAATTATGTGTACCGGTTTTGGCAATTTTCGGCCTGTACAAACTTTTTAATAAGTTCGACAAAGAAGAGGTTAAAATGGAGGCTCTTAAATGGGCTACAATTATTACCGGTGGCCTAAGCGTTACATTTTTATTAATGAAGTCTGTACTTTTTGATTTTAGTGGAGCGGGAGATTCAATTTTAATTGAACAATTAGGGATAGATTTTGTGCGTGCATTAAAAGAAGACCGCAGAGCTATATTTACTTCAGACACTATAAGATCATTAATATTTGTACTGCTTTCTGCAGCTTTAATCTGGTTTTATCTAAAGGGAAAAATTTCAGAAAAACTTGTGATTGCAGGATTTGCAGTTCTCTTTTTAGTAGACCTGGTAGGCGTGGATCGACGTTATGTAAATAATGAAGATTTTGTGCTGGCAAGAAAAATGGAACGTCCTTTTGAAGCTACACAGGCAGATCTGGAAATTTTGCAGGACGATTCACGTTATCGTGTTTACGATGTTACCGGAAATCCTCTAAGCAGTAGTAGGGCATCTTTTTTTCATAGCTCCATTGGGGGTTATCACGGGGCTAAACCGGGACGGATCCAGGAGCTCTTTGATTTCTATATTGCTGAAAATAATATGGAGATCCTTAATATGCTGAACGTAAAGTATTTTATTGTTCCAACAGAAGAAGGAGTCCAGGCACAACAGAATCCTAATAACTATGGTAACGCATGGTTCGTTGAAGATGTGAAGTGGGTAGGCTCGGCTAATGAAGAGATTGTGGCTTTAAAAGAAGTAGACTTACAACATACGGCTGTAATTAATGAAGATTATAAGGATATTTTGGGCGATAATGTAGGTTTTAATGCCCAGGCTGAAATTGAGCTGGTAAATGAGCAGCCTAATGAGCTGGTTTATAAAACTTCCTCCAACAGCAATCAGCTGGCGGTTTTTTCCGAAAGTTATTATCAGCCCGGCTGGCAAGCTTATATAGATGGAGAAGAAGTGCCCCATGCACAGGCAAATTACGTTTTAAGGGCAATGAATATTCCTGCCGGGGATCACACGGTTACCTTTAGATTTGAGCCTGAAGTTATCAACACCGGAAGCCAGATTACCCTCGCCAGTTCCATAATTTTGGGACTTTGTGTAATAGGCGGAATTTTCTATGGTGTGAGAAGGAAGAAAAAAGAGGAGAGGTAGTGAATGAAGAAAGTACTCATCATTACGTATTATTGGCCTCCCGCAGGTGGTCCCGGGGTACAGCGCTGGCTTAAATTTGTTAAATATCTTGCGGAATTTGATATTGAGCCGGTTGTTTATATTCCGGCAAATCCTACGTATCCTTTAACCGATAAAAGCCTTGCTTCTGAAGTTCCTGAGAACGTACAGGTTGTTCAGAAAGATATTCTTGAACCTTACTCCCTGGCTAAACTTTTCTCCAAAAAAGATACTGAAACCATAAGTTCTGGGATAATTGCTAAGGAAGGAAAACAGAATTTTCTTCAGAAAATGATGCTCTACATCAGGGGGAACTTTTTTATTCCCGATGCACGTAAATTCTGGATTAAACCTTCAGTTAAGTTTCTGAAGAAATTTTTAAAAGAGCAGCAAATCAACACAATTATCACCACCGGACCGCCTCATAGCCTGCACCTGATTGGTCTTCAGCTAAAGAAAGATATTGAAATAAGTTGGTTCGCCGATTTTCGTGATCCGTGGACGCAGATTGGTTATCACGATAAACTGAAACTTTCAAAGGCTTCCGAAAAAAAGCATCTTGCTCTGGAAAAGGAAGTACTAAATGCTGCAGATCAAATCATTACCACCAGTTTTACCACAAAGCAGGAATTTCAGAATAAAACAGCAAAGCCGGTGACAGTAATTACCAACGGTTTTGATGAAAAGCCGACAAAAAATGGTATTCAGCTGGATAAGAAATTTAGTTTTTCGCATATCGGCTCACTTTTATCGGGTAGAAATCCCGAAAATCTCTGGAAATGCCTGGGGGAACTAATTTCTGAAAATAAAAGTTTTGCTGATGATTTTATGCTGAATTTGGTAGGAGCCGTGAGTGAGGAAGTATTGGATTCTATTAAAGCCGCTGGTTTGAAGGACCATTTAACGCTTCAAAAATACGTACCTCATTTTGAAGCAATTAAGCTTCAGCGTAAGAGTCAGGTGCTTCTTTTAATCGAAATCGACAGCCGGGAAACCCAAGGAATAATTCCGGGAAAAGTATTTGAGTATCTTTCAGCAAAGCGGCCGATTCTAGCTTTAGGCCCTGAAAAGTGGGATATTTGCCAAATTTTGGACGAGACTTTGGCCGGTACTTTTTTTCTATATTCAGAAAAAGAAGAACTTAAGCAGCATATTTTAAATTTGTACAGCCAATTTAAAAAAGGTCGACTGGAAGTGAATTCCCGGAACATTGAAAACTACCACCGCAAGACGCTTACCGGCAATTTAGCTAACTTGCTAAAGCAAAATTAGATTATGGGGATTATTATCAACCAGTCTTTTAAAAACCTGGTCACCACTTATTTTGGATTTGGGATTGGCGCTATTAATACCCTGTTTCTCTTTACCTATTTTCTTGAACAGGAGTATTATGGACTCGTTAGTTTCCTGCTTTCGGCGGCTAACCTAATATGGCCATTTTTGGCCTTTGGTGTTAATAGCACACTTATTAAATTTTATACTTCCTATAAAACAACAGAGGAGAAGGACCGGCTTTTTAATCTTGCCTTATTATTGCCGCTGGGAGTAGCTTTAATAATTGGTTTGCTGGGGTTGTTTTCCTACGATCTTCTTCTTCAATATTTCTCTGACGGGAATGAACTTGTACAGCCTTATATCTGGCTGATTTTTGTGATCGCTGTTGCCACGGCTTATTTCGAGATTTTCTTTTCCTGGTCCAAACTTTATTACAAAAGTGTTTTTGGAAATTTTATGAAGGAGGTCTTCCATAGATTCTGTATTAGCCTGCTACTTCTGGGGGTATACTTTGAATGGATAATCGTTTCAGAATTTATTTACGCTATAGCCGGAGTTTTTGTCTTACGATCAATCGCTATGGGTCTGTATGCCTTTGCACTTTACACGCCAAATTTCAGTTTTAAATTTCCGCAGAATTTAGTCCGGGTGCTTAAATATACTTCCCTGATTTTGTTGGCATCTTCCGTGGCAATGGTTTTGCTGGATCTTGATAAGATAATGATTGAATATTATCTGCCAATTGAGAATGTTGCGATCTATGGAATAGGTATTTATATTGCTACGGTGATTTCTGTTCCGCAAAAAGCAATGCACCAGATTACCCATCCAATGACCGCAAATCTACTGAACACAAAGGATAGGGAGGGGCTTAGGGATTTGTATAAGAGGAGCTCTGTAAACTTATTGATTATAAGCGGAATTATTTTTATTCTCATTATTACTAATCTTAACCAGCTTTATGAATTAATTCCTGAAGAATATGAACTAAGTGTGCTGGTGGTTCTCTTAATTTCGCTCGTAAAACTTTACGACAACCTGCTGGGAAACAATAACAGTATTTTATTTAATTCAGATTATTATCGTCTTGTACTGGGGATTGGTGTCTTCCTGGCGGTACTTGCTTTTGTCCTGAATGTTTTTTTTATCCCAAGCTTCGGAATTGAAGGTGCCGCTATGGCGAGTTTTCTGGCATTTTTTATTTACAACAGCACGAAAATTTTCCTGGTAATCAATAAGTTTAAGATTCATCCTTTTACCAATAAAACCTGGCTTATCTTATTATTTATTGGAATTTTATGTGCTGCATTTTATTTTTGGGAATTTCCATTTCATCCGATTATTAATATCGGATTAAAGTCTTTTATCATCTGCATTTGTTACCTATTGGGAGCTTATAAATTTAATTTTTCTTCAGATGTTAATGAGCTTCTACGGAAGTACACAAGCCGCTAATTGCCTGAAACAGAAAACCCCCAGGCGTCTCTCGACAACCGTGGGGGTTTTCCAACTAACCAACCAAAAAATTAAATTATGAACATTTTAATTATTACTTCTCACATTTCGTGCCGAACTTCTTCTTGAAGGCGAAGAATTTGAATTTTCACTTCGAGATCTTATAACAGTACGTTGTGTAGCTGAACTTCTACCTGAATTAGTAGACCTTACAGTTGCACTTCGTTGTACCGGAGCACTTTGTCTAACATTATTTGAACTTCTCGCCGGAGAAGAATTCCTTCTTATCGTCCTTTCTGAAGCTTCAGGTCTTCTTGTATTTGATGTTCTGGCTTCAGATGCTCTGGAATTACTGTTGCTCTCAATTCTGGAAGAAGTACTTCTTGTTTTCCTCATATCTTCAATAGCTCTACTTCGGTTTTCCAGGTTACTACTGGTTCTGCTATTACTTCCTCTATCAGTTGCAGTTGTTCTTTCCCTTGCAGTTGAAGTCCTTCTGTTTTCAGCTATATTATTTTCAGTTCTTGTAGTCGAATTACGAAACTCTTTTCTAACATCACGTTGTTCAGTAACTCTTCGACCTCTGTTGTAGGCAACCACTGTCTGGTTTGGCCTATAGAAGTTCTTAGTATAAGAAGTGTTTCTGTAATTATTACTGTAATAAGTTATATACTGATTATAGCTAACCCTGTGTGGCTGATAATATGCCCTGTAAGGATTCCCGAACACGATACTCATATTAGAATGTGGCCTCGTATAAAATGAATGCCATGGCCTGTGTATGTAATATCTGTTATAGTTGTTTATAAATCCATTATAATGTGAGATTCGGTTAAACCTGTTATAATGAACAATTAAATTACCAACCCGACCAACTTGGCCATGATTATTATAATCGATTAAAACATCCCCTGCCTGAATAATTCTTCCGTAGTAATCGTAAAATACAGGCACAGTCTCAATCTGAATTACGGCACCATAATCATCATACTGGATATAGGGATCATAGTTAAATCCCGCATTATAACTGATATTCGTACTGGGAGTAGAAATATTTACAACATTTGTTCTCCTGAAATCGGGATTATAATAAAAATCGAATTCCCCGTTTGGATACACTGCGAACTCAACCCCTCCTTCAACAAATATAAAAGAGTCGTTATAAGCCCGAGTGGGTGTAACTCCTGCGGAAGCCGAAACCGACCATCCCGCAAACAAAACTGCAATAAGAAGAGTAAAGTTTTTCATGATTCCTTTGTTTTAAGTTAAAGACTTGTGAAGTCTCTATATATAAAACAAAGTACGTGCCAAAGTCTGGTAGTAGAGCGTCTGGTGTTGGGAGGTCAGAATCTATGCGGGTTTATAAGTTTGTTTAAGAAGATTCGTACCTCCGTCTTTGTACTCTAATTTTTTCAGATTTTCTCCTTTAGGTATTTTGCAGTGTAGGAGGTTTTGTTTTTCGCAATCTCTTCGGGAGTTCCTTCAGCAATTAAATGTCCGCCTTTTTCTCCACCTTCGAGTCCGAGATCGATCACATGGTCTGCACATTTTACAAGATCCATATTATGTTCAATAACTACTACCGAATGTCCTTTTTCAATTAGAGCATTAAAGGACTGCAACAATTTCTGAATATCGTGAAAATGTAATCCTGTGGTGGGTTCGTCAAAAATGAAAAGCGCTTTCTCTTTTGTATTTCCTTTTACCAGGAAAGAAGCTAGTTTTATTCGTTGTGCTTCCCCACCAGAAAGGGTAGAGGAGCTTTGCCCCAGCTTTACATAGCCGAGCCCCACATCCTGAAGCGGCTTAAGTTTATTTACTATTTTATCCTGATCTTTTTCACTGAAGAAAGCAGTAGCATCATCAATGGTCATATTCAGGACATCATCGATATTTTTCTCTTCAAACTTTACTTCCAGGACTTCTTTCTTAAATCTTTTTCCGTCGCAGGCTTCGCATTCTAAATGAACATCGGCCATAAACTGCATCTCTATGGTCACTTCGCCTTCTCCTTTACAGGTTTCACAGCGGCCACCATCTACGTTAAATGAAAAATGTTTGGCTTTATAACCTCTTATGGAAGATAATTTCTGATTGGCGAAGAGGTTTCTGATGTCATCGTAAGCCTTAATATAAGTCACCGGATTAGAACGTGAAGACCTTCCAATAGGATTCTGATCTATAAATTCTACAACTCCAAGGTTCTTAAAATCTCCTTTAACTTCAGTAAACTGTCCTGCTTTTTCTCCGTAGCCGCCCAATTCTTTTTGAACAGCTGGATAAAGGATCCTTTTTACAAGTGTACTCTTTCCACTTCCGGAAACGCCCGTAATTGCTGTAAATACTCCCAGCGGGAAAGTGACATCAATATTTTTTAGATTATTTTCCCGGGCACCAATAACAGTAATTTGTTGCTTCGATTTTCTTCTTTTCTTCGGAACAACAATCTGCATTTCTCCGTTGAGATACTTTGCTGTTAAAGAAAAAGATTTTAAAATTTGCTGAAGGTTTCCTGTGGCAACAACTTCGCCACCATGTGTTCCTGCTTCGGGGCCAATGTCGATAATCTCATCTGCGGCATTCATTATATCTTCATCGTGCTCTACAACAATAACCGTATTCCCAATATCGCGAAGGCGCTGTAAAACACCGATAAGCCGCTCTGTATCCCGCGGATGTAAACCAATGGAAGGTTCGTCCAGGATGTACATAGAGCCAACGAGGCTGCTTCCAAGGCTGGTTGCAAGGTTAATTCTTTGGGATTCCCCACCGGATAGAGTATTTGATTTCCTGTTCAGAGTTAAATAATCTAATCCAACATTGGAGAGGAATTGAAGTCGGTTTCTGATTTCTACAAGGAGACGTCGTGCAACCTGTTCGTCATATTCGTTTAATTCCAGATTGTCGAAAAACTGCCTCACCTGCTCAAGCGGTTTTTCAACCAAATCTGTAATATTTAAACCACCTATTTTCACATAATGTGCTTCCGGTCTCAGTCTTTTTCCCTTACAGAGGGAACATCTGGTTTTTCCGCGGTAGCGCGATAACATTACCCGATTCTGAATTTTATACGCCTTACTTTCAAGAAACTGAAAGAACTGGTTAAGTCCTTCGAAATATTGGTTCCCGTCCCAGACCAAAGCTTTTTGCTCTTCAGTTAACTCGAAATATGGTTTATGAATAGGAAAATCAAACTTATGGGAGTTATTTACCAGCTGATCTTTGTACCAGCTCATACTTTCCCCTCTCCAGGGAAAAATTGCATTTTCATAAACAGATAATCCTGTATTTGGAATTACCAGGTCTTCATCGATACCAATTACATCTCCATAACCTTCACATTTTGGACAAGCTCCGTAAGGATTATTAAAACTGAAAAGGTGTACATTGGGCTCCAGGAAAGACATTCCATCCAGTTCAAATTTATTACTGAATTGTCGGAGCTTTTTGTCTGCAAGAGATTCGATATAAAGTTCACCTTTTCCTTCAAAAAAAGCAGTTTGTACAGCATCTGCCAACCGGTTGAAAAAGTCTTCTTCATCTTTGGTAATTATACGATCTACCACTAAAGAGACGTTTTCTGGCTTTACCTTTTTTAATTTGGCTTCATCAATCCTTTTTACATCATCACCAATTTTTATCCGGCTATAGCCCTGTTGTGCAAGAACTTCAATTTTCTTTTCAAGCGATCTTCCTTTTTCAATATGGATAGGAGCGAGGAGGAGTAATTTTTCTCCCTCTTTAAAAGATTTTACATAGTTAGTAACATCGGTAACCGTATCTTTTTTCACTTCATTTCCAGAGACGGGAGAGTAGGTTTTTCCTATTCTTGCAAAGAGCAGTTTCAGGTAATCATAGATTTCAGTAGAAGTTCCAACTGTAGAACGCGGATTGGTGGAATTTACCTTTTGCTCGATGGCTATCGCAGGTGCTATTCCTTTAATATAATCGACCTTTGGTTTATTTAGCCTTCCCAAAAACTGGCGGGCATAAGAAGATAAACTTTCAACATAACGCCGCTGTCCTTCGGCATAGAGTGTATCAAATGCAAGACTGGATTTCCCAGAGCCGGAAAGTCCGGTAATAACAACTAATTTATTCCGTGGAATTACAACATTTATATCTTTAAGATTGTGCAGTTTTGCACCTTTAATAATTATATTCTGTTTGGGGTTTACCTTTGCAACGTCAATATTCATGGTCTCTTTTTCTAAAGTAAGAATGCAAAGGTACTTAATAACGAGCAGTGTAGAAAGCTGCTGAAATCTTATAAGAATGTTAAAGAATTAAACTTTTATTTGTATTTCTCAATAATATGTTCCTATATTTGGCACTGTTCAACAAATATTAAATCTAAGCCTATAGCATACAGTTACTTTTAAAATTAAACCTAACTCCTGGAACTTTTACTCCAGACCAATAGTAACTGTTATGAAGAACGTACAGATAACCGATGCTTATCTCGTAAGAGATTATATGCAGGGCAATGAGCAGGCTCTCTCCCAATTAATCGACCGCCACCAGCACCGGATTTACAGCTTTATTTACTCCAAAGTTTTCGATAAAGATATTGCTGAAGATGTTTTTCAGGATACTTTTATCAAAGTAATCAATACCCTAAAACGCGGAAAATATAATGAAGAAGGGAAATTCCTCCCCTGGGTTATGCGTATTGCACACAATCTTGTAATTGACCATTTCAGAAAAAACAAAAGAATGCCCAAGTTCGACAACAGCGGGGATTTTAATATTTTTTCGGTTTTAAGCGATGGGGATCTTAATGTTGAAAAACAAATTATTAAAGACCAGATCGAAAGTGACGTACAGGAGCTAATCAAAGAACTTCCCGAAGACCAGCTGGAAGTACTTACGCTGCGAATCTATAAAGACATGAGTTTTAAGGAAATTTCTGAACGCACAGGAGTAAGTATAAACACTGCTTTGGGACGTATGCGATATGCTTTAATTAATCTGAGGAAGATAATTGAGAAACGTAACATAATTTTAACAGATTAAGAAACAATTTGCTGGAATCGGCTGCGTTATATTTTTAAACCAACGCAAAAGATTTACAGATGGGGAAACTTTACTTAAAAAACTCTTCGGAAGAAGGAAAATTGAAAAAACTAGCACCTAAAAAAGAGACAATAGCGTTTCTTTTAAATTACTCAAAAGCATTAAGTGTGATAGATGGAAAAATGAGGAAGTACGAATTACTTCTAAATTAGGTAGAACTTAAAAAGACCTGTTTATTAGCCTACAGGTCTTTTTTTTGATTTATAAGATAGGGAGGATTATCGACAGATCATTTTCTTTTTTTCTCATATTCCTGCAAAACACTTTTTCTTCCAATAGTCCTGGTGATTAGATCTTTATCAAGATCCCAACCCCGGGCAGGTGAAAATTGCCTACCGTACCAGATGATCTGAAGGTGCAGTTTATTCCACAGATCTTTAGGAAATAACCGCTTTGCGTCCTTTTCCGTCTGTACCACATTTTTACCATTCGTAAGATTCCAGCGATACATAAGCCGGTGTATATGCGTGTCTACAGGAAACGCAGGGATATTAAAAGCCTGTGACATCACCACACTTGCGGTTTTATGCCCTACTGCGGGGAGCGATTCCAGCGCTTCAAAATCTGCAGGAACTTCTCCGTTATATTTTTCCAAAAGAATTTCAGACAATCCATGGATTCCTTTGGATTTCATTGGGGATAAGCCAACAGGTTTTATAATTTCCCTAATTTCTTCTACGGAAAGCTTCACCATTTTTTTTGGTGTATCGGCAACCTGGAAGAGTAGTGGAGTGATTTGGTTTACTCTCACATCTGTACTTTGCGCTGAAAGTAAAACGGCAATAAGTAAAGTATATGGATCCTTGTGGTCAAGCGGGATGGGAACTTCAGGATAAATATCGTTTAAAGTGCGAATAACGAAGTCTACCTTTTGCTGTTTGTTCATATTGTGTAATTTTAGGTAAAAATAACAATTATGACAACATTAGAAGCAGGCGATAAAGCGCCGGAATTTTCAGTAGAAGATCAGGACGGGAATACAGTAAATTTATCAGATTTTAAAGGAAAGAAATTAGTGCTTTTCTTTTACCCCAAAGCAAGTACTCCGGGATGTACGGCAGAGGCTTGTAACTTAAGGGATAACTGGAAACATTTTGAGAAGAACGGCTATGCTATATTAGGAGTAAGTGGTGATTCTAAAAAGAGGCAGCAGAATTTTAAAAATAAATACGAATTGCCATTTCCATTATTGGCAGATGAAGATAAAGAAGTTATAGAAGCTTACGGAGTCTGGGGTCCAAAGAAATTTATGGGAAAGGAATACGAAGGGATCCATCGTACTACCTTTATAATTGACGAAAATGGGCAAATTGAGGAGGTCATTAAAAAAGTGAAAACAAAGGAGCACGCTGCTCAAATTTTATAGAAATATTTAGTCACTGGTACGCTGATTCTTCGGGGTATTAGTGACTTCTTTTTTATTCTGAAATTTTGAATTTTAATAGAAACAAGAACCAGGAAACAACCGCTTCACTGCAAGAGAGTAGATTTCAAAGTGTTCATTACTAGCTGTTCAGGCCGATAATTGTCATTTTTGACGCGTGATATTTCATATTTTCAATCGAATTTCACATCGAGCGGAGTCGAGAGGCTTATAATTTAAAATAATATAACAGAAGATTACAGTTTGCCGATAATTGCCATTTTGAGACCGTCATCTTAATTCCGAAATAAGAACCTGGAAATAAGAGCATTTCGCTACAAGAAAAGAGAGAAAAAAGACCATAATCTCTTTTGAAGAATTCTATTAATTCCGAAACGTGAAACTTTTCGAAACTTTAGAGACAACAGACAATCCAACATCGCTCTACAGATCCATATTTGCCATTTTCAGGCTATCACCTTGATTTAAAATTTACTCAGTCTTCTCCACCGAAAGAACAGTCGCAACTTCCTCGCAGTTTTCGATATGTAGTTTCAGTTCTCCAGATTCAGTTTTTCCGATTAGTACATATATGTTGCACGGTTCAAGATCTGTCTTGCTTTCGCTAAAATCGACATCTCCTTTTTGTAAAATTTTTGAAACTACAGCAGTGTCGATGCTATGGTTAGCAAAAAAAGCCAGGGACTCTTCAGAGAAGTTTCTCTCCTTAATCCTGATGTTTTTCAAGACACGTGCAGTGGGTGAGTAATCACAGGAGGCTCTTTTTCCGCTCAGGAAGAAAATTAAGATGATAATTCCAAGAACCAGTCCGAAGCCGTAATAACCTAAACGATGAGCTAATTTCATTCAAAATTAAATATGCGCAAAAGTATTAAACTTCAGTGAGAAAATGAGGAAAAAGCTATCAGCATTAAGAATGTACTATTGAAGTGAATTAAAGAATTCAGCTATAGCTTCTTATCAAAAAATAAGAAGGTTAATGTCCCTGTAATTAAGATCAAACCAATCTGCTATGGATTTATTGGTTAAAATTCCGTGGTAAAAATAGAGTCCGCTTCGTAAGCCTTTATCAAAACGTAAGGTATTTTCGAGTCCGCCTTCTTCAGCAATATGAAGCAAGTATGGTGTAAAAATATTACTTATGGAGAGGGAAGAAGTACGTGCGTAACGAGAGGGAATATTAGGTACACAGTAGTGAATCACGTTGCGTTTTTCAAAAATGGGATTGTCGTGAGAAGTAACTTCGCTGGTTTCTACGCAACCACCCATATCAATACTTACATCTATAACCACAGCTCCGCGCTTCATTGTAGCTATCATATCTTCGGTAATTAGTACCGGAGACCGGTTTTTTCCACGCACAGCACCAATTAAAACATCGCAGCGTTTAAGGGCTTTGCTAAGGTTTTTTGGCTGAATAGTAGAGGTGTAAAAAGGACGTCCAAGGTTAGATTGTATACTCCTTAATTTGGTGAGCGAACTATCGAATACTTTTACACTGGCACCAAGTCCCAGGGCAGATCTTGTGGCAAATTCACCTACAGTTCCTGCGCCAAGTATAACCACCTCTATAGGAGGAACTCCGCTAATATTTCCAAACATGAGTCCGTTACCTCTTGCATGGTTACTCATTATTTCTGAAGCAATAAGAACAGAAGCCGTCCCTGCAATTTCACTAAGTGCCTTGACTATTGGATAACTTCCATCTTCATCCCGAATAAATTCAAATCCGAGTGCAGTGATCCGTTTGGAAGCAAGTTTCTGAAAATATTCCTTACACTGTGTCTTTAGCTGAAGCGCTGAGATTAGTGTGGTTTGCGGATTAATCATATCCAGCTCGTCCATAGAAGGCGGCTCCATTTTTAAAATGGTAGGACAGGAAAAAACTTTTTTTGTATCGCGGGTAACTTCAGCACCGGCATCGGAATAATCTTTATCACTAAATCGCGCCCATTTTCCTGCACCAGATTCTATAAGTACCCTATGCCCGTTAGAGGTAATGGCTGCGACAGCATCAGGACCCAAACAAACCCGCTTCTCCTGGTAAGAAGTTTCCCTGGGAATGCCTATAAAAAGATCTCCCTTGTTTTTGTGGATTTCGAGCATTTCTTCCTGCGGAATAAGTTGCTCTTTGGTAAAAGGCGAAACTTGCTGGGTCATACGTATAGTGTACTAAATATTAAGTACGACTAATTTAATAAAATTAATAAGAAGAAGCTTTACTAGAGTTTGCGGTAGTAATCTTCAAGAATGACTCCGTCCTCTTCGGATTCATCATTCTCTATTTCCTGCTGAAAAGATTTGATTTCTCTCCGGTCACGATCGGAAATATTAGAGAAAACTGAAATTTCGGTTTCTTCTAATTCACTAAGGCTATCCAATCCATATATCCTATCAAAAATTTTAACTCTTACCAAATAAACTACACACAGTATGGCAATAAAAAAAGGGGCTAAATAAATAAGACCATTTATATCCATAAAAATACTTGTGTCCATATAGGCATCTTCATAAAAAGCTACAACTAGTTGAAACGCGTACATTCCAGTTGGAATAAGAATAGCATGATACCACCAATGTTTACAGGTAAAGAACCAAATCAATAAAAGCATTAAAGGAGTAATTTTTCCTAGATATGTCCAGGCTGCAGTAGCGACATCCAGATAATATTTACTCTCATAGGTAAAAAAAGAAGTTTCCCAAACAGGACTGCTTGGGAAAATTTCATATAAATAAAATAAATATGGTGAAAATGCAATTAACAAAGCAATTACACTACCCAGCAGCAGGAATCCTGATGAGTCTTCTGTCGACCGCTTGTGTTTTGATGACTTCTTTATCATTGTTCTTTTCTGTAGTTGAAGTTACAAAAAAACTTGTTCCAAAAATAGCTGCTGCGAATAATACTGCTTTGATTTTCATATTTGTAGATTTTAAAGATTATGTTTTGTATTTGTTTCTGATACAAACCTATAAAAATCTTAACCCTCTACGAACAAATATATTAGTTGTACTTTTGCAGCCTTTTTGACAGCACAAAACTGCCCACCTTTGGAAAATTTTATTTTTCAAAAGTAAGTTAAACTTCTTGTATTTTTCGTTCAGTTGTAAAAAATTATTCTCTGAACTTAATACTATTTTTATTAAGTAACTTTTTTCTTACAGCTAATTTCCTTCAAAAACTCTTTATTTTTCAGTTTTTTTAACACAATGTTAACAACCTTAACTCTTCACTTTTTACTGAAATCTCCACTTTTTGAACATTTTCATCTAATAATCCCTCAATTTTTTGCGGCCATTCAATAAGTTTCCAGGCAGGGGAATCTAAATAATCTTCAATACCCATGTCAAGGGCTTCAGTTTCAGAATTAATTCTATAAAAATCAAAATGATAAATGGGGCCTTTTGGGGTAAGGTACTCGTTAACCAGGGAAAAGGTAGGGCTGGAGGCAGCCTCTTCGGCACCCAGGGCGGCAACGAAGGCTCGTATTAGTGTGGTTTTACCGGCACCCATCTCGCCGTAGAAAAGCAATGTTTTGCTTTTAGTATGATCCAGGATATGGTTTACAGCCATATCCAGCTTGTCCAGATCGTAGGTTAACGACATTTAATATTTAGATTTTAGGGATGATAAAGATATATAAAATTTTCAAATAATTTACATCATGCTGAATATCAGATTAATACAAAATGGTGTAAATGTTATTTGTCGGTAAAAACGTACTTTTTGTCGATATATTCCTACTTTGGAGATAAAACTATGTAAGGAATTACCATCTCTTCAAGTGAAACTCCGCCGTGTTGATACGTGTTTCTGTAGTAACTTACATAATGATTAAAGTTATTAGGATATGCGAAAAACAAATCGCCCTTTGCAAAAATAAATGAACTACTCATGTTTAATGTAGGAAGATGGATGCTCTTGGGATTTTCAGCAGCCAAAACTTCCTTTTGTTCGTAGGTAAGGCTTTTGCCAGTTTTGTACCTCAAGTTAAGACTAGTCTCTTTGTCTCCAATTACCTTAGAAGGGTGTTTCACGTTTATAGTACCGTGATCTGTTGTAATAATTAATTTAAAGCCCAGCTGCTGTGCCTGTTGGATGATTTCCAGAAGCGGGGAATTCTTAAACCAGCTGTGCGTTAAGGAGCGGTAGGATTTATCGTTAGAAGCCAGCTCCTTAATTACTTCCATCTCTGTTTTGGAATGGGATAGCATGTCCACAAAATTGTATACCACTACGGTAAGATCATTATTCTTTTGAGATTTGAAATTATCTACTAATTTTTTTCCGGCCTTTAGACTGCTTATTTTATGGTAGCCAAAAGAGTAGTCCAACCCCAGTCTTTTCATTTGTTCCCGAAGAAAATCCTCTTCATACATATTTTTCCCTCCTTCATCGGTATCATTTTTCCAGTACTTTGGAAAAAGCTTTTCCATTTCACTGGGCATAAGTCCCGAGAAAATGGCATTACGGGCATATTGTGTTGCTGTAGGCAGGATACTGAAGTAAGGTGCTTCTTTCTCTTTTTTATAGAAAGTGTTTACCACAGGTTCAAAAGCTTTCCACTGGTCGTACCTAAGGTTGTCTACAACTACCATTAATGTTGGTTGTTCCTTACTTAACTCGGGAACAACTTTTCTTTTAAACAGGGTGTGTGACATAACTGGTGCTTCCGCATTTCTGTCGAACCAGGAAGCATAATTTTTTTCTATAAATTTGCAGAACTGGGTATTGGCTTCTTGTTTTTGAGACTCCAGGATCTCAAACATACTGTTATCTTCAATTGTTTCCAGCTGAAGTTCCCAATAAATAAGCCGCTGATAAAGTTCTGCCCATTCTTCATAGGAGTTTACCTGCGCCATATCCATTGCAATCTTTCTAAATTCCTGCTGATAGTTAGAGGTCGTTTTTTCAGAAATTAATCGGGAATGGTCCAGGTTTTTCTTGATACTTAAAAGGATCTGGTTGGGATTTACCGGTTTTATAAGATAATCTGCAATCTTGGAACCTATAGCTTCCTCCATAATATACTCTTCCTCACTCTTAGTAATCATTACAATAGGAAGATTTTCGCGCTTTTCCTTAATTTCAGAAAGGGTTTCCAGTCCGGTAAGACCCGGCATATTTTCATCCAGAAATACGATATCAAAACTTTCTTCTTCAATTTGTTCCAAAGCTTCGGTACCACTTTTACAGGTGGTAACATTATAATTACGGGATTCGAGAAATATGATATGTGGTTTCAGCAAATCAATTTCATCATCTACCCAAAGTATTTTTATTTTATTCATGATTTAAAATTTATAAGCCTTCAGTTTATTTCAACTTGTATAAATGGCTTTTTGTTTGAACAGAGGCTCATTATGAGCTTCAATATGTATATTTGTTTTAATCAAAATCTATAACTTGGCTTCACAAAACAAACTCAAATTATTAAACGATCCAATTTACGGATTTATTACTGTTCCCAGTCAGCAGATCTTCAACATTATTGAACATCCCTACTTCCAAAGGCTGCGTAGAATTTCCCAGATGGGGCTTTCTTATCTTGTTTATCCGGGAGCCAATCATACGCGGTTTCATCATGCTTTGGGATGCCTTCATTTAATGCAAAAGGCGGTGCATATCCTTAAATATAAAGGAGTTGAAATCTCTTCGGAAGAGGAGGAGGCCCTTTATATAGCCATTCTATTACACGATATTGGTCATGGTCCTTTTTCTCATGCGATGGAGCATAGTATAGTAGAAGGGGTGGATCACGAGTGTATTTCCCTGCTTTTTATGGAGGAGCTTAATAAAAATTTTAACCAGGATTTAACGCTCGCCATAGAGATGTTTAAAGGGAGTTACCATCGCAGATTTATGAATCATCTCATTTCAAGCCAGATGGATATGGACCGGCTGGACTATTTAAAAAGAGACAGTTTTTATACCGGTGCTGCGGAAGGAAATATTAACAGCGAGCGTCTTATTACTATGCTGAATGTGGTAAATGACGAATTGGTTGTAGAGGAAAAAGGAATTTATTCCGTAGAAAAATTTTTGGTTGCCCGTAGATTAATGTATTGGCAGGTGTATTTGCATAAAACAGGTGTTGTGGCAGAGCAATTACTAATTCGGGTTTTAAGAAGGGCGAAAGAATTAATAGATGAAGGGACAGAAATTAAATCCAGTACCGCTTTAAGTTATTTCCTGCACAACAAAGTACAAAAGCAAGATTTTAATGCTGAAGTGCTCCGCGTTTTTTCCCGCCTGGATGATTATGATGTAGTGAGTGCTATGAAGGAGTGGGTTTATTGTGATGATTTTGTATTAAGTAATTTATGCCGCATGATTATAAACCGGGACCTGCTGAAGGTGAAAATTAAAAATAAAAGACCCGACGAAAAGAAGATGCAAAAGCACAGGGAGAAGCTTCAGGAGAAATATAATATTTCAGAAAAGGAAGCCGGGTATTTTGTTTTTAGCGGAGAAATTACCAACCTGGCTTACAAAAAAGAAAATAATACTATTAATATTCTGCATAAAAACGGTAAGATAAGCGATGTAATTAAAGTTTCTGACCAGCTTAACCTAAAAGCACTGTCAAAAACAGTAGTGAAATATTATATCTGTTATCCTAAGTCCAAACATTGAAGCATTTTTTTTACTTTTGCCAGAATGAAGTTTACAGCAGCACAAATAGCAGAAATTCTGGAAGGCGAAGTCGTTGGGAATCCCGAGGCTGAAGTTTCAGAATTGGCAAAAATAGAAGAAGGCTCTGAGGGTTCGCTTACTTTTCTAAGCAATCCCAAATATACCTCCTACTTATATAAGACAAATGCTTCCATTACCATCGTAAATAAGAACTTTGAAGTAGAGGAGCCAGTGCATACCACTCTGGTTAAAGTTAAAGATGCTTACAAAGCATTTTCTACTCTTTTGGAGTATTACAACAAGATTAAATTAAATAAAAGCGGAATTGAACAACCGAGTTTTGTTGCTGAGAATGTGCAGTATGGTGAAGAGCTTTACCTGGGAGCGTTCTCTTACATTGGCGAAAATGTAAAAATTGGTGACCACGTCAAGATTTATCCGAATGTTTATATTGGAGATAATGTGAAAATTGGGCACAATGTTACGTTGTTTCCTGGCGTAAAAGTTTATTCGGAAACCATTATTGGAAATGATGTTGTTATTCATGGAGGAGCAATAATTGGAGCCGATGGTTTTGGTTTTAGTCCAGATGAAGGTGGGGTGTATTCCAAAGTACCTCAAATAGGGAATGTGGTTATTGAAGATAACGTAGATGTTGGCGCTGCAACTACTATAGACCGGGCAACTTTGGGATCTACTATTTTAAGAAAGGGAGTTAAGCTGGACAACCAGATCCAAATCGCCCATAATGTCGAAATTGGTCAAAATACGGCTATTGCCGCCCAGACAGGGGTTGCAGGTTCCACGAAAATTGGAAAAAATTGTCTCATTGGCGGGCAAGTAGGAATTTCTGGACATCTTACTATTGGAAACCGGGTAAAAATTCAGGCGCAAACCGGCGTTGGAAGAAACATTAAAGATGACGAAATGTTGCAGGGTTCTCCTGCTTTAAGTTATAGTAACTACAACAAATCTTACATACACTTTAAAAATTTATCTCAAACTGTAGATAAACTTAACCAACTGGAAAAAAAATTGAACAATAATGGCTGAAAAAGTGTCAAAACAAAAGACCATTGATAATGAGGTTTCGTTAAAAGGCGTCGGACTTCATACCGGGCAGGAGGTAACGCTAATTTTTAAGCCTGCCCCTGAAAATACGGGCTTTGTTTTTAAGAGGATTGATGTTGAAGGGAGTCCTGTGATTGAAGCAGACGTCAATTATGTGGTGAATACCAAAAGAGGTACAAACCTTGAGAAAAACGGAGTAAGCATCCAGACTTCAGAACATGTTCTTGCAGCCTGTATTGGATTGGATCTCGATAATTTAATTATTGAACTTAATGCTTCAGAACCCCCAATTATGGATGGTTCTTCAAAATATTTTGTAGAGGCTCTTGAGAAGGCGGGTATTGTAGAGCAGGAGGAAAAGAGGGATGAGTATGTGGTAAACGAAGTAATTTGTTATCAGGATGAAAATACCGGAAGTGAAATTATTGTTATGCCTGCCGATGAGTACCAGGTAACAACAATGGTGGATTTCGGAACAAAAGTTTTGGGTACTCAAAATGCCTCTATTTCCAGCTTATCTGAGTTTAAGGAGGAAATATCCAATGCACGAACTTTTAGTTTCCTGCATGAGCTGGAAACTTTGCTGCAGAACGGATTGATTAAAGGTGGCGATTTAAATAATGCCATTGTTTATGTAGACAAGGAGATTGGAGAAGACACGCTTCAGAAATTAAGGGAAGTTTTCAGAAGAGACAAAATTGCTGTAAAACCTAACGGAATTTTAGACAATCTTACACTGCATTACCCAAACGAAGCGGCAAGACATAAACTATTGGATGTAATGGGAGATTTGGCATTAGTTGGTACAAGAATTCGGGGGAAAGTAATTGCCAATAAACCTGGACATTTTGTGAATACCCAGTTTGCCAAAAAACTGGCGAAAAAGATCAAGGAAGAAAGGAGAAATAAAGTTCCTAAAATTGATCCAGATCAGAAGCCGCTTATGGATATTACTGATATTATGGATACTTTACCGCACCGGCCTCCGTTCTTGTTAGTAGATAAAATTTACGAACTTACAGAGACTTCTGTAGTTGGTATGAAAAACGTAACCATGAATGAGCCGTTTTTTGTAGGCCATTTTCCGGGAAAACCGGTTATGCCGGGTGTTCTTCAGGTGGAGGCGATGGCACAAACGGGAGGAATCCTGGCATTAAAATCTGTGCCTGATCCAGAGAATTATCTTACTTATTTTATGAAGATTGATAATGTACGTTTTAAGCAACAGGTCGTTCCGGGTGACACTCTAATCTTTAAGCTCGAACTTTTGGCACCTATCCGTCGCGGAATTTGTCAAATGCAGGGCTACGCTTATGTAAATGGTAAAATTGCCACAGAAGCTATTTTAATGGCGCAAATTGTAAAAACAAAATAAAATTATGAACCAACCTTTAGCATACGTTCATCCGGGAGCTAAAATTGCCAAAAATGTGGTCATAGAACCTTTTACAACTATTCATAATAACGTTGTAATTGGTGAGGGAACCTGGATTGGTTCGAATGTAACTATAATGGAAGGTGCCCGTATCGGGAAGAACTGCAATATCTTTCCGGGAGCTGTAATTTCGGCTATTCCACAGGATAAAAAGTTTAATGATGAAGATACGATTACAGAAATTGGGGATCATACTACAATAAGGGAATGCGTAACCATAAATCGTGGTACTTCCGATAGGATGAAAACCGTAATTGGTAAAAATTGCTGGATCATGGCTTATTGCCATATTGCACACGATTGTATTGTGGGCGATAATTGCATTTTTTCGAATAACAGTACTCTTGCAGGTCACATTAATGTTGGGGAATTCGTAATCCTTGCGGGAATGACGGCAATTCAGCAGTTTTGTAGTATTGGTAATCACGCTTTTGTTACCGGCGGATCGCTGGTGAGAAAAGATGTGCCACCTTTTGTAAAAGCCGGAAGAGAACCCTTATCTTTCGTCGGAATTAATTCTATCGGATTAAGAAGAAGAGGTTTTACAACTGAAAAAATCCGTGAAGTTCAGGATATTTACCGTATACTTTATCAGAAGAATTATAATAATACCCAGGCAGTCGCTATTATCGAAGCAGAAATGCAGGCCAGCGCAGAACGGGATGAAATATTGGAATTTATTAAAAACTCACAACGAGGTATCATGAAAGGATACTTCAGTTCAAACTAATTACAAAAATAATGGCAAGTACTAGTGATATCAGAAAGGGATTGTGTATTCGATACAATCATGATATTTTCAAAATAACAGAATTTCTGCATGTAAAACCGGGTAAAGGCCCAGCTTTTGTTCGTACAAAATTAAAGAGTGTTACTACTGGCAAAGTAATAGACAATACGTTTTCTGCAGGTCATAAAATTGATGATGTACGGGTAGAAACCCATAAATTCCAGTTTTTATATCAGGAAGGCGAATTTTACCATTTTATGAATGTGGAAGATTATACGCAAATCCGTCTTACAGAAAGCGCGTTGGATATGCCAAATCTTCTGAAGGAAGGTGAGGTCGTTACAGTGCTTATCAATACTGAAGATAATGCGCCACTTTCAGTAGAAATGCCGGCGAGTGTAGTTTTAGAAGTCACACATACAGAACCGGGCTTAAAAGGGAATACTGCTACAAACGCCACTAAACCGGCAACTGTAGAGACCGGAGCTGAGGTTAATGTTCCTTTATTTATTAATGAAGGAGACAAGATTAAGATAGAAACTGAAAAAGGAACCTATAAGGAACGAATGAAGGAGTAGGTTTTTCTCGAGTGAAGAATTTAAGGTTTTGAATTTTTCATTTTGAATTAACCCAATGCTGTCTTTAACTCTTCAGGTTAGTAAATCATATTCTTTGAAAAGTGAAGAAGGACGTGAAGTTTCTTCATAATATCCACAGGAAAAATTTAAATTTTAGAATTCAAAATTAAAAATAATTGTAGTCTAAAGTCTATCGTCCATTGTCTAAAGACCAGGAAATGAAATTTCAGCAAATACATACGCTTAAGCAAATCGCCACAATTCTCTCCTGTAAATTTGTGGGAGATGAGGATTTTCCGGTAGAGGGGATGAATGAGATTCATGTAGTGACACCGGGTGATATTGTTTTTGTAGATCATCCAAAGTATTACGACAAAGCATTAGATTCTGCAGCTACCATTGTTCTTATAAATAAAGAAGTAGATTGTCCTGAAGGGAAAGCATTACTAATTTCAGATGACCCCTTTAGAGATTTTAATAAACTTACCGATTATTTCCGGCCTTTTCAGAAGTCGGAGAAAAATATATCTCCTTCAGCTAAAATAGGTAAAGGAACGGTTATTCAGCCAAATGTTTTTATAGGAAACAATGTAGTAATTGGCGATAATTGCCTTATTCATGCTAACGTGAGTATTTATGATAATGCGGTTATTGGGAATAATGTGACTATTCATTCCGGTACTGTATTGGGAGGTGATGCGTTCTACTATAAAAATCGTCCTGAAGGTTTTGATAAATTAAAATCAGGCGGCAGGGTAATTATTAAAGACAATGTGGATATTGGTGCAAACTGCACAATAGATAAAGGAGTTACCGGGGATACTACTATTGGGGAAGGCACGAAACTGGATAATTTAATTCAGATTGGGCATGATACGGTAATTGGAAAAAAATGTCTTATCGCGTCGCAGGTCGGAATTGCCGGCGCTGTGATTATCGAAGATGAAGTTACCGTTTGGGGGCAGGTAGGTATGCGCAGCGGAATTACAGTGAAAAAGGGTGGCGTATTAATGGGAAAAGCCGGAATTACAAAATCTACCCAGGAAGGGAAAACCTACACCGGAAATCCAGCCATGGAAGCCAGAGCGAAATTAAAAGAGTTGGCGCTTTTGCGACAATTACCTAACTTGATCGCAAAATTAAAATAGCAGCTATGAGTGTACAGGAAAAGGAAATTATTGAAAAATTCTATGAATGTTTCTATACAGATCCTGATGTGATTAAGCAATATCTACATCCTGATGCTGAATTGACCTGGAATAGCAGTACCGGTTTACGATTAATGGATTTTGATGATATTTCTGCTCTTGCTTCAGAAATGTCCGATTCTTACGATTCTTTACGAATGGAGGTTAAAGATATACTCAAGGAGGAAAACCAGGTTGTTATTAACTTCACTTACCACGTAAATACTATAGAAAATCCCGATGAAGAAATTCCGATGGCGCATTTCATGGCTATTTGGAAAATTAAAGACAATAAACTATATAAAGGGCATCAGTTTAGTCAGTTGGCAGATTAATGTCCGTTTTAAAAACAGATAAAATCCTTGTTGAGTTTTTCAGCAGGGATTTTTTTTGATTAAAAAAGTATTATTCTATGTTTGTAGAATTAAATATTTATTCTACATTTGTAGAGGTAATTCTAATTCCGTAGAACAAATGCAGCTTTCCAATTCAGAAGAACAACTAATGGAAATCCTTTGGAAGAAGGGAAAAGCTTTTATGAAAGATTTGGTTGCGGCTTATCCTGAACCAAAACCTGCAACTACTACGATCGCTACTTTGCTGAAACGTATGCGGGATAAGAATTTTGTAGATTATGTGCAGTACGGGCGCTCCCGGGAATATTTTCCGCTGGTGAAGAAGAAAGATTATTTTTCTAAACAGGTAAACGGGATGATCAGGAATTTTTTCAATGATTCTGCATCACAGTTCGCTTCTTTTTTTACAAAAGAAACAAATCTTAGCCAGGATGAACTGGAAGATTTAAGGCAGCTTATAGATGAACAAATTAAAAAGAAGAAAACATGAGTATTTATCTTCTAAAATCAGCTCTTTGTCTTCTGGTGCTGTTCATTTTCTATAAAATGGCGCTGGAAAATGAAAAAATGCACCAATTTAAGCGTTTTTACCTTCTGGGAGTATTTTTATTGTCGCTTTTGATCCCTTTAATCACCTTTTCCTATGAAACTGAAGCCATAAAAGTTCCGGTGCAAAGTCAGGAAACCATTGAGTTTAGAGAGAGTGCCGAAAATGGCAATTTTCGACCATCTGCTGAAGCTATGGCAGGCGTTCTTTCTTATACATTATGGACACTTTACGGAATTGGATTTGCAATTTTTGGATTTCGGTTTCTTCGGAATTTGCTTCAGATAAAAAATAAAATCAGGAATAACAAAAAGATAGCTTCAGCAAAATGCACTACTGTTTTACTCCGCACGAAAACCGCTCCGCATTCTTTTTTGAAATACATTTTTCTGAATAAAAAGGACTTTGAAGAAGAACGTATCGCTCCTCAAATTCTTGCTCATGAACAGGCGCATGTAATGCAGAAACATTCCTGGGATATTTTGTTTGTAGAAATTTTGCAGGTAGTCTTCTGGTTTAATCCGTTGTTGTTTTTTCTGAAAAAGTCAATACAGATCAACCACGAATTTCTGGCAGACGAAAAGGTGATTTCAGAAAACAATCAGGTATTAGATTATTCAAAACTTTTACTCAATTATTCGGCAGGTATTCATCATACCAGCATGTCGAGTGCATTTAATCATTTATTAATCAAAAAACGAATTCTTATGATTACAAAACCATTTTCATGGAAAAAACTGGTAGCAAAACTTAGTCTTTTGCTGCCGGTAATTGCAACTTGCCTTTTACTCTTTAATAACAAAATTGTGGCAAAACCGGCTTCGGTAGAATTTCCAAGTTCAGAGCTTCAGCAGGATTATTTATTTTATATTGAAGTTGAGGGAGAAAAAATAAAATTAAATGGCGAAGAAGTGAAGCTTCAGGGTTTTGCCAAAAAACTAGATGAAATTACCGATAAATATAATGAGGAGGAAATCAAGAATGGGAATATCAGGCTGCGTTTAATGAATATTCCTGATGAATTTGAAGAAAAGCTAAATAAAGAATATAAAAAAACCACGTACTTTAAATTGAATCCAAGTGAGGACGGATTATTTCCCCCGGCACCGCCAGCCCCACAAGCACCTCCAAGTCTGGATGAACTGCCAGAGCCGCCCGCTCCTCCTGTCCCGCCTGCTCTTGTTAAACAATCTAAGGTAGAACTGAGTAGGACAGAGGCCTTGGAAAAGCGCATGGCCATTTTGCAGGAAAAGGAGAAGCGAATGGAGCAACGTCAGGAGGAATTGGAAAAGCAGCAGGAGATGCTTAAGCGATTGCAGAAAAGCGAGGAGTTGCAGGCTATTACAGAAGAGCGAAAGGAAGAATTGGAGCAGAGACGACAGGAAATGGAAAAGCGTGCAGAAAAACTCAGAGATTCTGCAATAATTCTTCGTTAGGACACAATTCACGCGAATTTAGAATACTCAAGTTTAAACGTGAAATAGTAAAGCCGAAAAGACTTTTTTCGGCTTTACTATTGATTTCAATTTCAGAATAAATTATTATTACCCCCTCATTCTGCTCAAACTTCCCTTAATAAACTTTCTAAAAGGCTTTAAACTTTATCTTTAAACACTTACTTTTGTTATTCCAAAAAATCAATACATATTTATGAGCGTTTTAGTAAATAAAGATTCAAAGATAATCGTGCAGGGATTTACCGGAAGTGAAGGTACTTTCCATGCAGAGCAAATGATAGAATACGGAACTAATGTTGTAGGTGGTGTAACTCCCGGTAAAGGAGGTAGCAAGCACCTGGATAGACCTGTTTTTAATACAGTTTCTGAAGCTGTTGAAAAAGTAGGGGCAGATGTTTCAATTATTTTTGTGCCACCGGCTTTTGCTGCAGATGCCATTATGGAAGCAGCAGATGCGGGAATTAAAGTAATTATTACAATTACTGAAGGAATCCCGGTTGCCGATATGGTGAAAGCTTCAGAATATATAAAACATAAAGACTGCCGTTTGATTGGCCCTAACTGTCCTGGGGTAATCACTCCGGGAGAAGCAAAAGTAGGTATCATGCCTGGTTTCGTTTTCAAAAAAGGAAAAGTAGGGATCGTTTCAAAATCTGGAACGCTAACTTATGAGGCAGCAGATCAGGTTGTAAAACAAGGTCTTGGAATCACTACAGCTATTGGAATTGGTGGGGATCCAATTATTGGAACTACCACAAAAGAAGCTGTGGAATTACTGATGAACGACGACGAGACAGAGTGTATTGTGATGATTGGTGAAATTGGTGGCCAACTGGAAGCCGATGCCGCCCAATGGGTTAAAGCAAATGGAAACAGAAAACCTGTTGTTGGCTTTATTGCGGGAGAAACTGCACCTGCAGGAAGAACAATGGGCCACGCCGGAGCTATTGTTGGAGGTAGCGAAGATACTGCACAAGCTAAAAAAGCTATTCTAAAGGAGAACGGAATTCATGTTGTGGATTCTCCTGCTGAAATTGGTAAAAAAGTTGCCGAAGTTTTAAAAGGATAAACATTTTTATAAACTATTAAATCCTCCTGGAATCACCGAAACTGGTAAATTTCAGGAGGATTTTTCATTTCTTACCTTTTTGGTTTTGCTATATTTGAGCTACAATACAATCTAAGCAATCAACTTATGAAATTATTAGAAGGAAAAAATGCAATAATTACAGGTGGAAGCCGCGGAATAGGTAAAGGGATAGCAAAAGTTTTTGCAGAACACGGTGCCAACGTTGCTTTTACTTATGCCTCTTCAGCACAAGCCGCCGAAGAGCTGGAAAAGGAATTATCAGGATTAGGAATAAAAGCAAAGGGATATAAATCTAACGCAGCCAGTTTTGAAGAAGCACAGGAGCTTATAAAAAAGGTTGCTGAAGATTTTGGTGCCATAGACGTGCTTGTAAATAACGCCGGAATTACCAAGGATAACCTGCTTATGCGCATGAGCGAGGAAGATTTTGACCAGGTGATAGAAGTTAACCTGAAGTCGGTATTTAATATGACCAAAGCCATCCAGCGTACAATGCTCAAGCAGAGAAGCGGGAGCATCATTAATATGAGTTCTGTTGTGGGAGTTAAAGGAAATGCCGGACAGGCAAATTACGCAGCTTCCAAAGCGGGAATTATCGGTTTCTCCAAATCTATGGCCCTGGAACTTGGTTCCAGAAATATCCGGACTAACGTAATCGCACCAGGGTTTATTGAAACCGAAATGACCGAAAAACTGGATGAAAAAACAGTCGAAGGCTGGAGAGATTCTATTCCGTTAAAAAGAGGTGGTACGCCTGAAGATATTGCCAACGCTTGTGTTTTTCTTGGTAGTGACCTCAGTACTTATGTCACTGGTCAGGTTCTGCATGTAAACGGTGGGATGCTAACATAGGAAGTTGGAAATTAGAAGTGGGAAGTACAAAATGAGAAAAAGTACAAAGATTCAGATCTCATTCTTTTAACTTCGTTCGTACCTCGTCCTTCTACCTTCTAATCTATATTTTACCTCCAATGGAATTAAGCACTATTTTATTTATAGCCCTGGCTGCAGTTTTTGCGCTGGGGTTTGCTTTTTTTCAATATCTCTTTAGAAGTAAAAGAAGAACAAGGAATGTATATATTTTCTTTACTCTTCGTTTTTTATCAGTCTTTGTGTTGCTGATTTTGCTTATTAATCCTGAAATATCATCGACCACTTACGAACTTAAAAAGTCAAACCTTGTTTTGGCAGTAGATGACTCAGAGTCGATCGCACATCTTAAACAGGAGGATACGGTGCAGATTGTCATTCAACGAATAAAGCAGAATGAGGATATTCAGGAGCGTTTTAATGTGCAGCAAGTCAGTTTTGGAGAAAAGCTTTCTTCAGGCAGCGATCTAGAATTTAATGAGCCACAAACAGATATTTCCGTAGCTTTAAATCAGGTTAATAAATTATACCGAAGGGAAAACACGGCGGTAATTTTAATTTCAGATGGAAACCAAAATATAGGTCGTGACTATCAATATTTCAAAGCTCATGACAATATTAATCTTTTTCCTGTGGTTGTTGGCGACACTACGCAGTATGCAGATTTGCAATTATCGAACTTAAATGTAAATCGTTATGCTTTCCTGAATAATCGGTTTCCTGTAGAGGCTATCATTAACTACACTGGTGAAGAGAATATTTCTGCAAATTTCGTTATCCGCTCCGGAGAGAACGTGATTTATTCAGAAGAAGTAAAATTGAATGAGGATCAAAATTCTGCAATTATCGGCACTACATTACCTGCTTCGCAACTTGGAGTGCTGACTTATGAGGCGGAAATTATTCCGTTGGATAATGAAAAGAATAGGATCAATAATGTTGAAAAATTTGCTGTAGAAATTATAGATGAGCGAACTAATGTTCTGATTCTTTCAGCTATTGCGCATCCGGATCTTGGTGCTCTTAAAAAGGCAATTGAATCTAATGAACAGCGGGAAGCCACAATTCAATATATAGATTCTGAAAATTTAGAACTAAAAGACTTTCAGTTAATTATATTGTATCAGCCAAATAATACCTTTAATTCGGTAATTGAAGAAATTCAGCAGGAGAATATTAATTATTTTCTGGTTACCGGCACTAAAACCGACTGGAATTTTGTTAACGGAATCCAGGAGCAGTTTAAGAAAGATGCCTCTTTTCAGGAGCAGGATATTTTTCCGTTAGTGAATAACAACTTTAATAAGTTTCAATTTGAAGATATTGGTTTTGACAATTTTCCGCCGTTGCAGGATCAATTTGGAGGTATTGAGGTGCTGGATAATTCATTCAGTACTCTTCTTTATCAGCAAATAGAAGGAATAGAAACAGAGCAGCCCTTATTGGCAATTTCAGATGAAAATTCTTCAAAACAAGGTGTGTTATTTGGTGAAAATATTTGGAAATGGCGTTCACAGTCATACCTCAAAAATGGCAATTTTCGGCAATTTGATGACTTTTTTGGTAAGATTATTCAGAATTTATCGTCAAAAAAGAGTAGAGATCGCTTAACCGTGGACTATGAATCATTTTATTATGGAAATACCGGAGTAATTATTTCGGCTCAGTATTTTGATGAAAATTATCAGTTCGATCCACGCGCTAAAATTACAATTCAGCTAACCCATAAGGAAAGTGAAGAAACGATTGAAGCTCCACTACTGCTTCGGAACAATCAATACGAAGTTGATTTGGGAAATCTGGAAGAAGGAGAATATAATTTTAAAGTGCAACCTGAAAATTCAACAATATCAGAAAACGGCAGCTTTACAATTATAGATTTTAATGTAGAACAGCAATTCATTTCGGCAGATTTTGAAAAGCTTCAGTTATTGGCAGGAAATAATGATTCCGGGGTTTATTTTTCAGATACCACAGAGATTTTAATATCTGATCTTTTACAAGACAAACGTTATCTTCCTGTGCAGAAAAGCCGTGAAAAAACAGTACCTTTGATAGACTGGTATTTTCTACTGTTTCTGCTGGTTTTACTGCTCACAGCGGAATGGTTTTACAGAAAGTACAACGGATTAATATAAATTCATCTTCACTATGGAAAAAAGCTTAAAAGATCAGGTTGCATTGGTAACTGGAGCCAGCTCCGGACTTGGAAAAAGTATTGCTATTTATCTTGCAAGAGCAGGAGCGAAAGTTGCCGTGAATTATCACAGTGATGAAGAAGGGGCTCAAGATACTGTGAATATTATTAAAAAAGAAGGCGGCCAAGCTTTTGCGCACCAGGCAGATGTTGGTGATGAAGAGGAAGTGGAGGAGATGTTTCAAAAAGTCTTCGACACCTATGATAATTTTGATATTCTTATAAGCAATGCCGGTATCCAGAAGGATGCTCCACTGGATGAAATGACTTTAGAAGATTGGGAGCTTGTTATTAAAACCAATTTAACGGGTGCTTTTCTTTGCTCCAGAGCTGCAGTAAGATATTTTCTTAAACACGGGGTGGTAGATGGCATTAGCAAATCTGCCGGAAAAGTCATTTTCATGAGTTCTGTTCACCAGGAAATTCCGTGGGCTGGCCATATTAATTATGCCGCAGCTAAAGGCGGACTAACAGAGTTTATGCGTACGCTGTCCCAGGAGGTTGCCAATAAACAAATACGTGTAAACAGCGTTGCCCCAGGAGCTATTAAAACCTCAATTAATGAAGATGTCTGGAAGGATGAAGAGCAGGTGAAAGAACTTTTGAAACTTATCCCTTACAATCGCTTGGGAGAACCTGAAGATGTTTCTGAAGTAGTGCTTTGGTTAGCTTCAGATAAATCTGAATATGTTAATGGTACCACCATTTTTGTGGATGGCGGTATGTCACTTTATCCCGGTTTCATCGGGAATGGTTAAACACAAAAACAAATAAATTAAAACAAAGAATGGAAAGATTACCCAAAATTGCAATTCCGGCGTTTATTGTTGCCGTATTTTTAATAATTATTATAGCTAAATCTGCAGTTACCGTAGATTCGGGCCAGGCCGGAGTTTTATATAAAACCTTTGGTGGCGGTGTTGTTACCGATGAGCCTCCAATGAGTGAAGGTTTCCATATTGTGGCTCCGTGGAATAAAGTTTTTATTTATGAAGTGCGCCAGCAGTCTTTAGATGAGAATATGCAGGTTTTGTCATCCAATGGTTTGGAGATAAAATTAGATGCATCAGTATGGTTTCAGCCGGAGTATAGTGCTCTTGGAAAACTTCACCAGGAAAAAGGAGAGGCATATATTCAGCGTTTATTACAACCGGCAGTACGGTCTGCAGCTCGTGCTGTAGTTGGACGATACAATCCCGAGCAGCTTTATGCCAGCAAGAGGGAAGCAATTCAGAAAGAAATTTTTGAAGAAACCAATATTCTACTTGCAGAGCAGTATGTTCAGGTAAATGAAGTTCTGGTAAGGGATGTTTCCTTGCCGCCAACAATTAAAGATGCAATTGAGCGGAAGTTGAGGCAGGAACAGGAGTCCCTGGAATACGAATTCCGCTTAACTAAAGCAGAGCAGGAAGCAGAACGGCAGCGAATTGATGCTGAAGGTAAAGCCCGTGCAAACAGGATCCTTAGTGAATCTTTGACCGATAAGGTTCTACAGGAAAAGGGTATTCAGGCTACGGTTGAACTGGCTAAATCTGGTAATGCAAAAACAGTAATTATTGGTTCAGGAGAAAACGGATTGCCGCTAATACTTGGGAATAATTAAAAAACAATTGATAAAAATTGAAAAGCTGTTTTGCTTTTTAAAAATTATAGTTAGATTTGTGACAGTTATGAAAGCAAAGCAATTACATCATCATCATGTTTACTTCTACGCTTAGGCGAGGTAAGTTTGGTATGCTGTAATTTTCACCATATTTCAAAACCCGTTTGAGCCAATCAGACGGGTTTTTTATTTTCAATATTATTGAATAATGTTATTTAGGATTATAAAGGAATACTGAAACAGAAAAAGGAAAAAAGAACAATGAGTACAGAAAAACTTAGGATAGCAATACAAAAGTCGGGACGGCTTAACGAAGATTCCTTAAAAATTTTAAAAGATGCGGGAGTTTCCATAGACAATGGAAAGGAGCAGTTAAAAGCTTCAGCACGTAATTTTCCTTTGGAGGTGATGTACCTGCGAAACGGCGATATTCCACAATATCTTCGAGATGGGGTGGTGGATGCAGCCATTATCGGAGAAAATGTATTAATTGAAAAAGGTAAGGATATTGTCCGTGGTGAAAAGCTCGGATTTTCGAAGTGCCGTGTTTCCCTTGCGGTACCAAAATCAATGAAGTACAAAGGGATTCAGGATCTTGATGGTAAAAAAATTGCTACTTCCTATCCTAACACTGTTAATGAGTTTTTAAAAGAAAAGGGAATAACTGCAGACCTTCATATTATCAATGGCTCTGTGGAAATTGCTCCGAATATCGGACTTGCTGATGGAATTTGCGATATTGTTTCCAGCGGAAGTACACTTTTTAAGAATAATCTCAAGGAAGTGGAAGTAATGCTGAAGAGCGAAGCAGTGTTAGCTATTTCTCCGGAAATTTCTGAAGAAAGAAAAGCTATTCTGGAAAAGCTTCAATTTAGAATTAAGTCGGTGCTAAATGCGCGTACTTCCAAATATATTCTTCTAAACGCTCCCAACGAGAATTTGGGTAACATTATAAAATTGTTACCGGGCATGAGAAGCCCTACAGTTCTTCCTTTGGCTGAAGAAGGTTGGAGTTCGATCCATACTGTAATAAATGAAGAGCGGTTCTGGGAAGTTATAGATGAGCTTAAGAACAATGGGGCAGAAGGTATACTGGTTGCGCCTATTGAGAAAATGGTGCTTTAATTTTTTTGAAAGAGGAAACCATGAATAAAATATATAATCCTGGGGCTTCAGAATGGCTGGAACTTTTAAAAAGGCCCACCAGTACTGTTAATGATATTGAAGAAACAGTAAATAAAGTCTTTGCAGAAGTTATTGAGGATGGCGATGCGGCTATAGAGAAATACACCGAAATTTTTGATGGTTTTAAACCTGAAAATGTACGGGTTACTTCTATGGAAATTGATGATGCGCGTAACAGGATTTCGCAGGAATTGAGAGATGCTATCCACCTGGCATATGCCAATGTTGAAAAATTTCATGCTGCTCAAAAAACAGAAAAAGTTGTTGTAGAAACTGCTGAAGGTGTGCAGTGCTGGCAGGAAAAACGGCCAATTCAAAAGGTGGGCTTGTACATTCCCGGTGGGACGGCTCCCTTATTTTCGACAATCCTGATGCTGGCAATTCCGGCAGCAATAGCAGGTTGTAAGGAGATCGTACTTTGCACTCCGCCAAATAAAGAAGGCAACATACATCCCGCAATTCTATACACAGCACATTTATGCGGAGTGACAAAAATTTTTAAAGTAGGTGGGATTCAGGCCATTGCGGCAATGACTTTTGGAACTCAGACTATTCCGAAGGTTTACAAAATCTTTGGCCCCGGAAATCAGTTTGTAACTGTGGCAAAACAGTTGGCTACAAAACATAATGTAGCCATTGATATGCCTGCCGGACCTTCAGAATTGTTGGTGGTGGCAGATGAATCTGCAAATGCTGCTTTTGTAGCTTCAGATTTGTTAAGCCAGGCAGAACATGGAATTGATAGCCAGGTGATCCTAATTTCTACTTCAGAAAAGTTTATGGACGAAGTTGAAAAGGAAATTGAAGAACAGATAAAAGTGTTGCCAAGGAAAGAAATTGCGGAAAAAGCTATAGAAAATTCGAAGCTAATCTTTATAGAAGATAAAGAAGTTGCACTGGAAATCATTAATGAATACGGTCCTGAACATTTTATCGTCTGCACAGAAAATGATAATTATTTTGTCGAAAATGTGCAAAATGCGGGCTCTGTCTTTATCGGGAATTATACACCTGAAAGTGCAGGGGATTATGCATCGGGCACCAACCATACACTGCCAACAAATGGATATGCAAAACAATACAGCGGAGTAAACCTGGATAGTTTTATGAAGAATATGACTTTTCAAAAAATAAGTCAGGAAGGAATTAGAAATATTGGACCTGCAATTGAATTAATGGCAGAAGCCGAAGGTTTGCAGGCTCATAAGAATGCTGTGAGTTTGAGATTAATAGACTTGAATAAATAAAATGTCACCCTGAGCGAAGTCGAAGGGTCTTTGTTATGATTAAAAATTTCAACATAAATAAATTAGTCCGGGAGAATGTGGCAGGGTTAAAACCGTATTCTTCTGCAAGGGACGAGTACCAAAGTACAGGATCTGAAATGGTGTTTCTGGATGCCAATGAGAATCCTTTTCAGACAGATGTAAACCGATATCCAGATCCGCAGCAGCGCAATTTAAAGTCCGAACTGGCTAAAATAAAAGGTGTAGATACATCAAATATACTTTTAGGCAATGGAAGTGATGAAGTGCTGGATTTGCTTTTCAGAGCTTTCTGTGAACCAGCAAAGGACAATGTGATTACGTTGCCACCTACTTACGGTATGTATAAGGTTTTGGCAAATATCAATAATATCGAAAACAGGGAAATTCTGCTGACTCCCGATTTTGAGCCAGATATAGCCGAGATTCTGGAAGCAACAGACGAGCAGACAAAAATGATCTTTCTCTGTTCACCAAATAACCCGACGGGAAATTCTTTTTCAGAAGAGAATATTACAAAAATCCTTGAGAGCTTTAACGGGCTCGTTGTGATAGACGAAGCGTATATCGATTTTTCAGCAAAGGAAAGTTGGCTGCTTCAGCTGAAAAAATATCCGAATTTGGTGATTACCCAAACCTTATCCAAAGCTTATGGAATGGCAGGAATAAGACTTGGAATTTGTTATGCTTCCGAAGAAATTATTCAGATTTTAAACAAAATCAAACCGCCTTATAACGTAAACGAACTTACCCAGCAAAGAGCATTGTACAGAGTATTGAACCAGGATAAAGTAAATTTGGAAGTATCTGATATTCTGAGTGAAAGGAAGCGCTTATTTAAAGAATTAGATGAAGTTGATTTTGTTAAAAAAATTTATAATTCTGATGCTAATTTCATCCTTCTGAAAGTTGATAATGCAACCCGCAGATATGATGAATTAATATCCAAAGGAATAGTAATCAGGAACAGAACGACACAGCCACTTTGTGAAAATACATTGCGATTCACAGTAGGCACAAAAGATGAAAATGATAAACTAATCAAGGCTTTGCAAAGTCTTAAGCAACAATAAAATGAAAAAGGTTTTATTTATAGATCGTGACGGGACTTTAGTTTACGAACCTGAAGATTACCAACTCGACAGTCTCGACAAGCTGGAATTTTATCCGGAAGCTTTTTATTACCTCACAAAAATTGCAAAGGAACTGGATTATGAATTGGTAATGGTTACTAATCAAGATGGTCTGGGAACAGATTCTTTTCCCGAAAGCGATTTCTGGCCAATTCAGAATTTCATTACCAAAACTCTGGCCAACGAAGGAATTGTATTTACGGATGCTTTAATTGACCGGACTTTTGCTAAGGACAAAGCGCATACCCGTAAACCAAATACCGGATTGCTGCAGGAAAAATATCTGAATAATCAGGAATATGACCTTAAGAACTCCTACATGATTGGCGACAGACTAACTGATATGGAATTCGCTCTCAATTTTGAAGGGAAAGGGATTTTTATAAATACTCACGAAGCCCTGGGTGCAGATGAGCTGAAAAATAAAAAGGAACTTTTGGACGAATGTATAGCTCTTAAAACCGACAGTTGGAAAGAAATTTACGAATTTCTTAAGCTCAATGACCGTACGGCAGAGATTAGCCGCAAAACGAATGAAACGGATATATTTATAAAGCTCAACCTGGACGGCACCGGAAAATCACAAATATTGACCGGAATTGCCTTCTTTGATCATATGCTGGACCAGATTGCAAGGCACGGCCAGATGGATCTAATTGTTAAAGTTGAAGGAGATCTGGAAGTGGATGAGCATCACACCATCGAAGACACTGCAATAGCACTTGGAGAAGTCTATAGTAAAGCGCTGGGAAACAAATTGGGTATAGAGCGTTATGGTTTCTGTTTACCCATGGATGACTGCCTGGCACAGGTGGCGATTGACTTTGGTGGGCGGAACTGGCTGGTTTGGGAAGCGGAATTTAAGCGTGAAATGGTAGGTAAAATGCCTACGGAAATGTTTTATCACTTTTTTAAATCTTTTACAGATGGAGCAAAAGCAAACCTGAATGTAAAAGCTGAAGGTACCAACGAGCATCATAAGATAGAAGCGATTTTTAAAGCTTTTGCCAAAGCAATCAAAATGGCTGTAAAACGTGATGCTGAGAAAATGATTTTACCTTCAACTAAAGGAATGCTCTGAATGAGCAGATAGTACAGAGTATGGAGTATTGAGGTCCTGCAAGCTAAACCTCACTACTCATCACTTAGTTTTCAATACGAATAACATGAAAATAGCAATTATAGATTACGGCGCGGGAAATATCCAGAGCATCAAGTTTGCTGTACAAAGATTGGGTTTTGAAGCTGTTCTTAGCAGTGATGCAGAAGAAATACGTGGAGCAGATAAAGTGATTTTTCCGGGTGTGGGGGAAGCCAGCAGTGCAATGAGAATGCTGAAGTCAACAGGACTGGAGAAAGTTTTTCCCACTTTAACACAGCCTGTGCTGGGAATTTGTCTGGGAATGCAGTTGATGTGCGATTATTGTGAAGAAGGTGATACTACCGGACTCGGAATTTTTGATGCACAGGTAGTGAAATTCAACAACAAGCTGAAAGTGCCACAAATAGGATGGAACCACATTTTTGACCTTAAGTCAGAACTATTTGAAGGTATTAGTGAAAAGGAATATGTGTACCTGGTGCATAGTTTCTATATTCCGGAGTGTGAGGAAACGATAGCTTCTACTGAATACGGAGTTGAATACACCTCTGCCATTAAGAAAAACAACTTTTACGGAGTTCAGTTTCACCCTGAAAAGAGTAGTAATGCCGGGGAGAAGATCCTGAAGAATTTTTTGAAGCTAAGTTGAAGAATAAAGAGCAAAGAAAAAAGAGCCAGGAATCAGGGTTATCGGTCTGGACAATGAATAATTATAAAGAACATAGAATAATCTTACAGCGGAGCGGTCTAACATCTGGCAGCGAAGCGGTCTAAAATCTAAAGAATGAGAATCATTCCCGCTATAGACATCATTGAAGGTAAATGTGTAAGGCTCTCTAAAGGAGACTACAGCACAAAAAAAATATATAACGAGCATCCTCTTGAGGTGGCAAAGAAATTTGAAGCGCACGGGATTGAATACCTGCACCTTGTTGATTTGGATGGTGCAAAGTCGAAGCACATCGTAAATCATAAAATTCTGGAGGAAATAGCTTCCAAGACGAATCTAAAAGTGGACTTTGGCGGCGGATTAAAATCTGATAAAGATTTAGAAATTGCTTTTGAATGTGGTGCAAATCAGGTTACCGGAGGAAGTATTGCGGTTAAGAATCCGGAAATATTTAAGTCCTGGTTGCAGAAATTTGGTTCGGAAAAGATTATTTTAGGAGCAGATGCCAATGATGAAAAGGTGGCAATTAGCGGCTGGCAGGAAGAATCGGAGAAGGAGCTTATTCCGTTTATCAAGGAATATCAGCAGGAAGGGGTGAAGTACATCATTTGTACCGATATTTCCAAAGACGGAATGCTCGAAGGCCCGTCCTTTGAATTGTACCAGAGAATACTGGAGGAAACTTCGGAAACTGGCAACAAACTCAATTTAATTGCTTCCGGCGGAATTTCAACCTTTAATGAGCTTCCTCGTTTAGCTGAAATCGGCTGCGAGGGAACAATTATTGGAAAAGCGATTTACGAAGGAAGAATTAGCCTGAAACAGCTGGAAGCGTTTATTTTAGAAAGAAGTTAGATGTTAGAAGTGAGTATAGAGAATTTTTCTCGCTACTCAATACTCAATACCAATAAGATGTTAACAAAAAGAATAATCCCCTGTTTGGATATCAAAAACGGACGTACTGTAAAAGGCGTTAATTTTGTGGATTTGCGCGATGCGGGAGATCCGGTGGAACTGGCTGCAAAATATGCAGAATCTGGTGCAGATGAACTGGTTTTCCTGGATATTTCGGCTACAGAAGAGCGCCGTAAAACTTTGGCTAAGCTGGTCCTGCGTGTTGCTGAAAAGGTAAATATTCCGTTTACCGTAGGAGGCGGAATATCTTCAGTGGAAGATGTGGATATATTGCTTCAGAATGGCGCCGATAAAGTTTCGGTAAATTCTTCCGCAGTGAAGAATCCGGGGCTTATAAATGAGTTGGCAAAGAAGTTTGGAAGTCAGTGTATTACTGTTGCCATAGACGCCAAGCAGGTGCATGGGAAGTGGCTGGTTCATCTCGTGGGAGGAAAGGTGCCAACAGAGCTGGATCTTTTTGAGTGGGCAAAAGAAGTTGAGGAGCGCGGAGCCGGAGAAATTCTTTTTACATCCATGAACAACGACGGTACAAAAGGCGGATTTGCAAATATTGCCTTGGCAAAACTATCTTCAGAATTAAATATTCCTATTATTGCTTCGGGTGGAGCAGGGAATATGCAACATTTCACCGATACTTTTAAAGAAGGAAAAGCCGATGCAGCTCTTGCGGCGAGCGTTTTTCATTTTAAGGAAATAGAAATTAAAGATTTAAAAGAAGAATTGCGGAAGAACGGAGTTGCCGTACGACTATAAATAAATTCAGAGGAAAAACATTACAACAGATACAACAAGATGAACATAGACTTCAATAAAAACCAAAATGGACTCGTTCCAACCATTATTCAGGACGCTTCAACAAAAAATGTGCTGATGCTTGGCTACATGAACGAAGAAGCTTTTCTGAAGACCAGCGAGACCAAAAAAGTGACATTTTTCAGCAGGACCAAGAACAGGCTTTGGACAAAGGGCGAAGAAAGTGGCAATTTTCTTCATCTTGTTGCTGTCAAAAATGACTGTGATAATGATACGCTGTTAATCACTGTAAATCCTGAAGGGCCTACCTGCCACAAAGGAACCGACACTTGTTGGGGCGAAGAAAATGAGCCAAATTTTGGTTTTCTTTCTCAACTGGAAGGAATTATAGCAAAGCGAAAAAGGATGAGTGAAGTGGAGCCGGAATTACGTGAAGATAAATCCAGTTATGTGGTTTCCCTTTTTGATGAAGGCATCAATAAAATTGCACAGAAAGTAGGCGAAGAGGCTGTAGAGACAGTTATTGAAGCTAAAGATGATAACGAAGAATTATTTCTGAATGAAAGTGCAGATTTGCTTTTCCATTATTTAATTTTACTGAAAGCAAAAGGATATTCTTTAAAAGACGTGGTGAAAGTGCTGGAAGGAAGACATTAGAAGAGGTGAAGAACCACCCCTGCCTTTGACCAGCCCCTCCTTGAAAAAGGAGGGGAGCTATTATAAGCGGAATAAATAAAGTATAGCCTCAAAAATGGCAATTATCGACAATGAATTCTTCAAACTCCGAACCCCGAACTAACTACTCCAAACTATTTCACCGCATTCATACCGTATGTGGCAACTTCATGATCCTGGTCTACCGCACCTCCCGAAACACCTATTGCGCCAATAATATCACCATTAATGTCTTTAATAGGTACTCCTCCTGGGAAGGTAATAAGTCCGGCATTGGAATGTTCTATATTAAATAGAGGTTGTCCCGGTTGGGATAATTTTCCTATTTCCCCTGTATTCATGTCAAAATAACGTGCGGTTTCTGCTTTTTTTATGGCTATATCTACAGAGCCAAGCCAGGCACCGTCCATTCTTGCAAAAGCTGTAAGATTTGCGCCTGCGTCTACAATGGCAATATTCATGGCAACGCCAATCTCTTCTGATTTCTTTTGGGCAGCCTCAATGGCAGTATGTGCTTGTTCAAGTGTAATATTCATAATATACCAGTTTTAAAATTATTTTTTAATTTAAACATTACAACTAACACTTGACTCATGTTTAAGATGATAATAACAGTAGTTTAATTATTCCTTCCAGGCACCCATTTTACCGGTCTGGAAATCTGCATAAGCCTCATCAATTTCTTCCATAGTGTTCATTACAAATGGTCCTCTTGCAACTACAGGTTCATCAAAAGGTTTGGCATGTCCTAAGAGTAAAGTACTTTCAGATTTGGCTTCGATTTCAAGTTGCTCATCGTCATTATTAAATTCAGCCAAATGCAAAGCTTTTACCTGTTCACCATTTACTTCAAATTCTCCTTTAATTACGTAGAAAAAGATATTGTGGTCTTTAGGAATATCAAGACTAACCTTTGCGTTTTCTTCAAAATTTAGAGTAGCAAGGTTAACATCAGTAAACGTATTAAAAGCTCCTTTTGTACCTTCCAATGAACCGGAAACTACCTGACCAGTAACTTTTCCATTATCAAGGGAAATTGTTGGAATCTGATCTCTCTGGAATCCGACATATTTAGGTTCTGTCATTTTATGTTCTGCGGGAAGGTTTACCCATAGCTGCAAAATTTCAAGATCACCACCTTCTTTTTTAAATTTTTCCGAAGAAACTTCAGCATGTAGAAGTCCGCTTCCTGCAGTCATCCACTGTACGCCACCGTTCTCTATAACGCTCTTATGTCCGCCGGAATCTTTATGTGCGATGTCTCCATCAAGAATAAAAGTTACGGTTTCCATCCCCCGATGCGGGTGAGGACCAAAGGGCAATCCGTTGTTGTTTGGCGGATATTGTTGCGGGCCGTGATGATTCAGAAATAAAAAAGGATCGATCATCTGGATACTACCTGTTGGCATTGGTGAATAGGTAATAAGGTCTGAAATTGGACGATATTCGGCTTTATGTATTTGTTTTATGCTTCGCATGGTGTACTATTATTTGTTTCTAACATAGATAAGTTTGAACCTGGAATTATGATTTTCCCGGGATTCAATTTCAAATTTATCTATAGCATTAATCATTGGAGTTAACTTTTGATATCCGTAATTACGGGAATCAAAATTGGGTTGTTTTTTCTGAAGAAGACTTCCAACATCTCCTAAAAAGGCCCATCCATCTTCATCGGCAACATCAGAAATTGTATTGGCCAGAAGGCGGATTAATTTCGGATTTATTTTATCTACATTGTTTTTCTTTTCAGTCTTTTCTTTGCTGGTTCCCAGGCTTGAATCTTTATCCTTATTTTTAAGGATTTCGATATAAATAAACCGGTCGCAGGCAACAATAAAGGGCTCCGGCGTTTTTTTCTCACCAATTCCAATTACTTTTTTACCTGCTTCCCGCAATCTTGTGGCAAGACGTGTAAAATCACTGTCACTGGAAACGATACAGAAACCATCGACTTTGTTGGAATATAAAATATCCATGGCGTCTATGATCATTGCGGAATCTGTCGCATTTTTCCCCTGCGTGTAGCCGTATTGCTGCATTGGATTAATAGCGTTTTCCAGCAGCACGGTTTTCCATTTGGCGAGGTGAGGTTTGGTCCAGTCTCCGTAAATTCTTTTAATTGTAGGATTACCATATTTGGCAATTTCCTCCATCATTTCCTTAACATATGCAGAAGGGATATTATCTCCATCAATTAAAACTGCAAGGTTTATTTCCATAAAATTTTTGTGCTTTTCCTGAACTATAAAGATAGTGTTTTTGACTAAAAAAGGCGGCAGTAGCCGCCTTCTTGAATTTTTTAAAATGGTGATCCTAACTATACCTAAAGATAGCGTTGACTTTAGCTTCTTTATCTGGCATAAAAGCACTTTCGATTAGAAAGACAGATCCTCCGGTTTCAATAACCTTTGCTGCGGCAAGGTTCATTAAAGAAGTATTGTCTTTAGATTGTTCTTCCCGAACTTCAACTTTTCGATTTTTCTCATCATAAGAACCCCAGATTTCTGAACGATTCTCCAGGAATAATGTATCCACTTTTCCTTCAAAAGCTGCAGGAACAATGTCTGAAATACTGGAAGATGTTTTATCCGGAGTAAGTTCTCCGTAACTCTCAAGTTTAGAACGTTTTTTCTTTTCCAGATGAGGCTCCATAATTTTTAATGCTTTTTCATGCAGGCCAAACATATCGGCATCAGATGGATTCCCCGGAACTACTTGATCAAACAGGTTTTTATAAGAGTTTGCTTCCTTATAAATAGGGAAGAGGTAATCCTGACAAGCTACCACTAAAGGGACATTCTCGTCATGAAGTATTTCTTTTAAGCCTTTATCTATAGCATTAAAGAAACGGAGAATTTCATTTTTGTCATCCCGGTTAGCAGCGTCATAGCCATGGCTGGTGGAAGTTCCCATGGAACTATTTTGTGTTACGGTTTTCCTGTTTTTCTCTTCATAATCATAACCCACACGGTCTTCCAGACGTGACGGGGTTAAATCTTCTACATATACTTCACCAATGGTATTCTTTGTAGCTTCAAAAAATTCTACTTTATCCTGTTGTACAGCGAGAAGATAAAACCTTCCTTCATCTGTGGTTAGTGGCGCCAGTGGCTTTATATAAAAATGATTGGAAATGTAATGATGCGCTTCAAAATTTACAGGAACCGTATATTTCTCAAAAAAGCCTTCTGAAGAAAATATTGCCAGTCCATCAGACTGATGTCTCCAGAAATCCGGTTTGTTTAGTAGATCTTCAATTGGCTTCCCAATGTTCTTAATTTCTTCTGCAGATACGTTCTGAGATTCCAGTTCCCGTTTTACCTGGTCCCAGGTAGATTTTAGGTGTTTCTTATTTTTTTGCTCCAGTACTTCTTTTCCACCACGTTGAGTAGGAATGAAAATAGATACACACGTATCTTTTTTAAAGTCTGTTATTTTTTTGAATTCTTCCTGACTTATCAATGCCATACTATTATATTTTTTGGGTTAAAAAAGGGAATGAAAAAATTCATTTTCATCCCTATTCTTGTTTAGTTTTCTCTTCTTTCAAGATAAGCCGAATTGCAGTCAATTCAAAGGTTTTCAGACGTGCGGTGTGCTAAATCTTTCTTAATTAATGTTTATGTTTTTATAAGAAAAGCTTCAATTAAAGGATGCCTGTAATCCCAGGCATTTCTGGCGCTATTTAGAAACTAGCTTAATTATTTCTGAAGAAGGATTTATGGAATACTACCTGCCGATAATTGCCATTTTTGAAGTGTCATCTTTTTAATCACTTCAGAAAAGAATATCTGCTGAAGTCTGAAAAAAAAACTTAGCTAAAGAAAGTGCTAATTCCTTTTGAAGCTGCTTACCACCAAACTATAAAAAATCGCTCAAATTCAGATTCGCCTTTCTTCATCCAAAGAAGAGGAGATCTTTTACGTTCTATAAAAGAGTCCACCTGTTTTTTAATCAAAGCGTAAGAATGCCACTTTTCGGCATACTTTGGGTGGACAGGCCATTGTTGTTTTTTGGGTGAAAAAAAATGGTAACCTTCATACTCTTCACCGCAAAATTCTTCAGAATGTATCCAATAACCGGCAATACATTCTTTGTTGATGGATCCAGCTTTTTCAGTATAATTAAAATGCTTCGGAAGAAACAAATTAGCTTTAAAACAGACTTCCTGTTTCAAATCCTTCGAATTAAGCTGAAGATTGGAGAGATAATCTTTAGTTTCAGGCTTATAAAGTAGTGGAAACTGCTTTTCCTTTAGTTTTCTCAGCTTTTGAAGGAGCGAATCTTTTCTGTTGGGGCCAATCCAGCGTTCAAGCTCCTCGTTATAGTCAGGATCATAAACATAGAATTTATAAACCAGTTCAACGTGATATTGTTGATTTTCGGCAATGCTCTTAAGAAGAAAATCTATTTCTCCAATGGTAATTTTTTCCCTGGTAACCTGAATATTAGATCCTAGTATCTTGTAATCTTTTGAATTTTTAAGAAGCGCTTCAAAAAAGCTTTCCATCCTTTTTCCAAGAATAGAATAAGGAGAATATGAAATAGCGGTTTTTTTATCAGGTAGATCTGCAGGAAAATCAAATTGAGGAATACCAAATAGATCGTTTTTCCATAAGGGAGGCGTAGCCAGAAATCCTAAAACCTGCTGATAAATAATTTTTTCCATAGAAACCCCAAGATAGGAATTCCTGTTCTTAGGAAGAATAAAATATCTCCGGGAGCACTTTAATTAAGATGAAATAATTTGAAGTTCTATTCTGAAGCCAGTTTTATCGCTTCCCCTACATGTTTTTTGTAGAACTTCCAATTTTCACGGGCAACTTTTCTCCCCTGTTCCAGGCCTGCAATATTATCTGCCTGGATGTGGTATCCACCTAAAACCCTCGAAATTCCGGCAAGTTCTGCCGCTTCAGAAAAAGTTGGAAACTTGATGGTTACTTCCTCACCAAGATTGTCAGGTTCGGTTAAAATTCCCGGAACCAGCGTTACTTCAGATCCAAATTCATCACTACCTGTAAATAGCTTTAGAGCTTCCCCACAGGCACCACTAATGGTACTGTGACCGGAGGTATAACCTGGAAAAGGAGGACAAAGAAAAGTGTCCGGTGAATATGGTCGCCAATCCTGACCTTTCATTTCGATCATTCCTTTACCCGGACCGCCCCAGCCTATAATTGTCTTGTCCTTAAAGTATTTATGAACGAGGGCATAAGGACGTGCAAAGTCGTAAAACAATTTTGCATCCCAGGAGGCGATAAAAGCATCCATAGCAGTGATCTGATTATAGAAATACATTTTTACATCCAGATCCAGAGTATGTTCATCACGGATAGAAACTTCCTGGGCAAATTTGAGCCAGTGCCCCGCCTGTTGGACAGATTGTGGACCATCTCTCATAAATTCCACCAGTGCTCTTTGCTCGTCTGTTAAATTAGCCTGTAATTCCACCACCTCTTCAACTTCTTTTTGAAGCTGTTCTGAACCAACTAGAGGAGGAGGTCCCGGTCTAAACTGGTCTCCTGATTTTAATCCGATAGGTTTTACCTCTGCCCAATAAGGAGTAAGGCATTTTGGAGCAAATTTTCCTCCTTTCCCATCAGAAAAATATTTTGACTGCCAGCGGTTAATATCTACATTTTCATCTGCAGTGTTTACCGGCTCGTAACCTGAATAATCGAAATAGGGCGTTCCATTGGAACCTTCTTCTTCGCCGTATTGATTAGCACCATCATTATGCCTGGCTTCTATAACAGCTTTTGCTGCCAGGTTTCCTACACCGGCGGGAGTAGTGGGGTCAAGGGATTCATCATCCGGATCCATTCCCAGTTCTACCATAAAGTCGCGGAACATTTCTTCGTCACTATAATAATACTCATTCATAGCTCGGAAGGCGGCATAGCTTATAGCTATTTCCTTGTTCCTTAGATTCTGTTCTGCCGTTGGTCTTCTGTCTACTTTTTGAAGGTATACAGGAATGGCCTTTTCGTCATATCTAGACCAGGCATCGAATACAGCAGTAAAAATAAGTCCGAGAAATCTGGAAGAAACAGTAGGACGCGGATTAAATTTATCTGTATCATTAGCAGTGGCTTGCAGCGCCACCTTACCCCATTTATAGGCAATATTGTCTGCTCCTTTTGGTTCATTTATTTCAATAGCATTTTCAGATCTACTGTCGGAGTTCTGAGCCTGGATGCCAGAAATTACGGAGAAAGTCAATAAAAAAGTGAGTAAAAGTCTTGCCATAACCTTGTAAATAATAATTCTGTACATGTTTCTATTAGATTGTAAATGAATTAAATACTCACGACAATTCATAATTTTTTCTTAATTTTTTTGCCAAAATCATTTTCAGCCTGTAACGCTTCAGCTATTCCAGGACTACCCTTTCACGCCTTGGATATTTTACCTCATAACCCAGGATGAGTTCCTTCTGTTGCTGAGGATCCAGCGATAATTGCCATTTTACCTCTCCCGTTTTTTCACCCAGTTTACCACCAGAGTGTTCTGTTACCTCTACTTCGATGTCCCCAATAGCCGAAACCGGGATTTGATCGAAAAGTGTAAGCTGGATTGGCTGAGACTTCTTATTCCTAACCAGGATTTTAAATTCCCGGCTGTCAATCCTGTTAGTTCCTATAAATCTTTCTTTAGAGTATTGATCTACTTTTGTTCTTCCAATCACGATGTTACGGTCCCGGCCAAGGGAAATATTCAGGGTATCACTAAGTGATTTTGCATCAAGAACGGTGCGACCCACAAAAGCATCTTCAAAGAAAAGATTTGCTTCACCCTCGAGTAAATTATATTGATCCCAGTTTATTATGCGGGCGATTAAAAAAGCATCTTTTTCCAGTTTTGGAACTGCATAATATTCATAATTGGTTTCGATGGCGTACTCATTAAGTTCAATGGCTAATTTCTCGCCATTGGATTTAATTGAATATGGTTTTTCTACTTCAAATTCTACAGTGGTTTGGTTTTCTACCGCTGTGGTTGTAATTTGTTTAGATTGTGGCAGAGAGGAAGCTCCTCTAATTCTTACACCTGCAACACTGCCCTGCAATTCTCCTCCATAACCGGTTACCACTACCTCTTCAAGTGCCTGAGAGTCTGCTTCCAGTTTCACGTCCATCCGGGAACTTATTATAGGCATTTCTTTTGTCTGCATTCCTACAAAAGAAAAAACCAGCCTTTCTGCATTGTTTGGTAAAGTAAGCTGGTAATTACCGTCAAAATCTGTTTGGGTGCCAACGCTACTTCCTTTTACCACCACATTTGTGCCCGGAAGTGGCAAATTGTTTTCATCAAGAACTACACCCGTAACGGTCCGAACAGAATGATCTATTGCGCCATTTATTGATGGTCTGAAAATTGTATTTCTTGCAAAATTGAGATACCAGGTGGAAAGTTCTGGAGCTACGCCGCTCTCATTGGGATTTCCATTGGAAAACTTCAGTTTCACATTATCCCAGTCCACACCGGTATTTTGGTAAACATCTGCTTTATACTGAAGCTGTAGCGGATTATCAATGTCTTCTACCCGAATGTCATAATTAGGAAACCAACCTGCGTTTGCTACTAAATAATTTACCGTAAATTCTCCGCGAGTGGCATTATCTGCTTCTATCCTAATTTCTATTTGTCCTGAAGGTAAATTTTCCTCCCGGCTTACATCAGAAATTTGTTTTTCCAGTCGCGATTTTCTTTCCGTTAATTCCCGAATTTCAATTTGAGTCTGGATTTCTTCATTTTTAATATCCGTAAGTTGTTCATCATAAAAATTTATAGCTTCTCTAAGCTGAGAAAGTGAGGCTCCGGAATTTGTTCCGCCCAGGTTTTTATTTTTGTCGAGCAGACTTTGCTTTTCCTGAAGAATTTCCAGCCGCGACTTACTTTCTGAAAGCTGAAGTTCCAGGCTACTAATCAGGTTTTGAATACTATCGATCTTCTCATTTTTTTGGCGCTCATTCAGGAAGTTTTGTTTATGGTTAACAGAAAGAATAGTGAAATCCCCGTCTGCACTTACCTGCACACTTTTGTCATTTATATGCGGAGATAGCCCTTCCAGTAGGAGCACAGAATTTCCTGCGGGTATTTGCACTGTTCCTTCGCGGCTAATTTGCGCTCCCTGAAGAAAGACTGTAACATTCCTAATTGAAGTTGATAAAGGAACTTCTTTAAAATTTTGAGCAAATGCTGAAGTGGAAATCAGCAGAAGCAATAAGATGATTTTTTTCATTTCGGTTTGATTGATGATTGTTCTTGATGTGATATTTGGATCTTAGCAGTCATCTGCTGATTATTCTGTAGCTGCTTTAGAGAAAACAAAGGGAATTTCCGTTTCCTCATCTGCTATTGTCGCCAGCAATTGACTGTTCCGCAGTTCGTAGACAATTTTCTTCGGAAAATCATTTTCTTTATTTACTGCAGTAAACTTTTCTGAAGAAAAATCTAAAATAGGGAATAGGGCAGGAGCTCCATCTTCTCCCGTTACTTCCAGGTTCCAGCTAATGTCATTATTGAAAATCCTCAGGTTCTCCTGAAAAATTGTATCTCCGCTATTTAAGGTATAGCCAAAGCCAGTATATTCTCCCGAAGATTTCTTTTTCCAGGTTTCGAAGGTTTGATTATTGCTTGTGTCATTCGTCCTGATCCAGCTGCCCATGATCCAGTCAAAAGAAACGGCATGATCTTCATTGGATTTTCTGGTAAAACTATTTCCGCAGGAAAATAGAAGTAGTACAATGGAAAAAGTAAGAGCAGCTCTGATTTTTGAGTGGAGAAAATTTCTGCCGTAATATCTTTTCATGAAGAAGTACATTGGTGATAAAAATCTACAAGGTCGATAATTACCAAATTTCAACCTTCTCTTTAAAATCAAGTCAACCTTACTCATTTCTCAACCTGCTTGAACAAAAACAGAAAAAATTTAACCTACTCTTTTAAAATCAGGCCTGCAGGAACTTCAAGGTCTTCTGGTGCAGGATCGTACATATTAAAGTAAAGGATAATAGGTTCTTCCAGTCCATCATAATTTACTTCATATTTATCCAGCATACCGCCACCAAGAATACCATTTTCAGTTTTAAATTCACAACAGCTTCCTATTCTTGTATAGGTGATTACTTCGCCATTAGGTCCGCTAAGATTGTTTAGGTAGTCCTGTTGATTACGTGGTCCTTCCTGCAGATCGTCACTACCAACAATTATAGGATGCCTTGGATCAAACCCAAAATTTCGTTCCATCTCTTCCTGCAACTGTGGGTTACGGGAAGTTCCACAGGCAGCCAGAAGAAACAGGCTACATATAAAAAATATTTTTTTCATATCATTTTTAATTTTTGAACTACCTGATGAGCATGCTCTATGCGGCTTTTTTAAAAGCTAGTATCAGATAATTAGATCATACTAAACTAGAAATAAATTCGGTAAGTTGTTATTAATAACTCCAATTTTTATAACAGTTCTTCACTTGTTTAAAAATTTTACCTTAACCTGAAAGATTAAGAAAACTGAAAATTTCCATTGGTTTGTTACCTTTGCTGAAACTAAAAATTTTGCAGCGAAAACGCTATTATTATCTTATTAAAATTCAGTTTTTGGGCTACAGGTTACATGGGTGGCAAAAACAACCCAATCAAAAAACCGTTGAAGGTCTCGTAACCAAAACGTTGCGATGGGCAATGCCTGAAGCAAAATTTAAAATCCTGGGCAGTAGCCGTACAGATGCAATGGTATCTGCACAGGAGTCGGCTTTTGAACTTTTTCTGGATAACGAACCATTAGAAGATCTGGATGAATTTCTGAAAGTTTTCAATCTCAACTTGCCTCAGGATATTAGGGCTTTGGCGGTGCAAGAAGTGGATTCGAAATTTAATATTATCCAGCACCCCAAGATAAAAGAATATGCTTATTTGTTCTCTTTTGGAGAAAAAAATCATCCATTTTGTGCGCCAATGATGGCTAATTTAATAATGGATCTTGATATTGCAAAAATGAAAGAGGCAGCGCGATTGTTTGAAGGCACTCATAACTTCCGGAACTACTGTGTGCGGGTTTCTGAAAACAGTAAATTTGAGAGGGAAATCAATAGAGCAGAAATAACCGACAATGATCTTTTTAGTGCCAGTTTTTTTCCGGAGAAAACGTATGTTTTTCATGTGCATGGCGAAGGTTTCCTACGCCACCAGGTACGCCTTATGATGGGCGCGCTAATCCAGGTGGGAAAAGGGGAGCTGAGTTTAGAACAGATTCAGCAAAGTCTTACCGGCGTTCCGGAACTGCAGATGGATTATATTGCTCCTGCGTCTGGGCTGATTTTGAATAAAGTTGGGTTTAAGGATCTTTAGTAAAATCTTTTCTTTTGTCCCGTCGAGCGAAGTCGAGACGTTTTTGGTTGAGTCTTAGACTGAGGCTGACAAAAGCGAATATTCCAAAAAACTATCCCTCCTTCTCCAAAATCTTCAGGGAAACTTTGATGGTTTCATAACCTATTGCTTCCTGAAAGTGTTCAAAATATGCTTTTAAAGAATCAGGATCATCGAGATCTTTTTTTGCTTTTTTGACGGCGTCTAAATCGGCTTTGGAAACGAACTGATGCAGATCAATAGCTTCTCCTTCATCAAAAAGCTTTAGCAAATGGGAAAAAATGGTTGTACTGGCTAATTTCCGTTTTTTGGCTATTTCTTCCACACTCAATCCATCGTTATAAAGCTCGCCGGTAATTTTATAAGTCTGTCCTTTTTTAGCCGATTTCTTTTCACGCTTTTCTTTGCTGAAGCTGATAATCTCTTTGATGAAACGATATCCGTAATCCTGCATTTTTTGGCGACCAACCCCATTGATCTGTAAAAATTCATCATCTGTCATTGGCCTTTCCTTCTCCATTTCCTTTAGCGTGGCATCATTAAATATAAGGTAGGCCGGAATTTCCTCTTCTTTGGCTATTTGCAGGCGCAACTGCCTCAATTTTTCGAATAATGAGTTGTCTTTTTTCTTAGTAGCGGCTTCAGTTTCCTGCTGAATAGTTTTTCTATCGGGAACTTCGGCTAAACGGACTTTCTCACCTTCAAAAAGTACATTTTTTGCTGCTTTTGTAAGCTGAAGATGATTGTTTTTGTGAAAAGCGACTTCAGCATAACCGATATTGATCAATTGGATGATGTATTGCTGCCAATGATGCCACGAAATGTCACTGCCAACGCCATAAGTAGGCATTTTTTGATAATCTTTTGACAAAACAGCTTCATTTTGAGAGCCTCTCAAAACGTCAATTATCGTACTTATAGGTTCGCTGCCTTTAAGCCGGAAAATGCATGAAAGTGCTTTTTGTGCAATGACTGTTCCGTCAAAGAAGGCAGGTGGATTTTGGCAAATATCGCAGTTCCCGCAGTCTTCCTGCTTAAGTTCTCCAAAGTAATTTAGCAGAATTTTTCTCCGGCAGGTCAATGCTTCAGAATATTGCTTCATGCGATCCAGTTTTGCCAGCTGCACCTCTTCATTTGCCGCATTGGAGGCAAAACGCTGCAGCTGCACCACATCGGCATAACTGTGGAAGAGAAGCGTATCAGAGGGAAGTCCGTCACGTCCCGCACGTCCAATTTCCTGGTAATAACCTTCCATGTTTTTAGGCATGTTGTAATGGATCACCCAACGAATGTTGGATTTGTCAATTCCCATTCCAAAGGCAACGGTCGCGCAGATAATCTGCTTTTCATCATTAATAAATTCATCCTGGATCCTCGTGCGATCGTCATGGCTTAGACCTGCATGATAAGCTTCGGCTTTAAAACCTTTTGCTTTAAGTTTAGCTGAAACTTCTTCAGTAGTTTTTCGGCTTAAGCAGTAAATAATTCCGCTCTCTTTTTTCCGGTTTTTTACAAAAGATGCGATTTGCTCAAAGCGTTTTAGTCCCGGTCTAACTTCTAAACTTAAATTTTTCCGGTCAAAAGAAGCAACGTGTTTTTTGGCCTTCGGAATATTTAATTGTTGCGCAATATCACTACGCGTAGCTTTATCTGCAGTAGCAGTTAATGCAATTACGGGAGTAGAAGGGAAGCGGTTTTTGAGATAGCCAAGTTGCGTATAAGCAGGACGAAAATCATGGCCCCAGCTGGAAATACAGTGCGCTTCATCTATGGCGATTAAACTTATCTTTCCGTCGGTGAGAATCTTGTCAATAAACTGAAGGCTTTCCGGAGCAACATACAGCAGTTTTAATTCCTTGTTATCGATCTTTTGAAAAATAGCCTGTTGATCTGCTTCTTGTTGGCTGCTATTAAGGTAGGCCGCAGGAACTCCGTTGGCAGTAAGACCATCAACCTGATCCTTCATTAAAGCAATAAGAGGGGAAATTACCAGCGTGATTTCGGGAAGAAGAAGGGCCGGAAGCTGGTAACATATCGATTTCCCGCCACCGGTGGGCATAATCACAAGGTTATCTTTTCCTGCAAAAACAGCATCGATTACTTTCTTTTGAAGTGGACGAAAACTATCGTACCCAAAATATTCTTTAAGCGTTTTTAAAAGTATAGCTTCTTCCATTTTGCAAAGGTAAAATTTGGGAGTATAAGAACATATTCAAAGTAAGAAATCTTCATTTTAAATTTGTAATTTGTTTGTAACAGCTTCAGAAGAAAAATGATTAAGCTTCTCTCTTTCCGCTCAAATTCCGGAGTGTATAGCGATTATTGTTACTTTTATAAAAACTTACAATATCCATGGCAAAAATAAAACGCTATTCACTTAAGCGACCAAAATCCACTAAGGCCTTGCATCAGGCGCCGGGAACAATGACTTATGTGGGGCACAAAGAGAGCAAGGAAACATTGCTGGAAGTTATAGATTATAACAAAGACCATTACCAGCGGTTTACCTCAAAATCTTTGGAAGACGCCTTTAAGTTTGAAGAAGAAAATAATATTACCTGGATAAATATTGACGGACTTAATAACACTTCAGAAATTGAAAAACTTGGTAAATATTATGATTTACATCCTTTGATCCTTGAGGATATTGTAAATACGGGACAGCGGCCCAAAATTGATGAATATCCCGACTATATTTTTATTGTTGCTAAAATGTTGTATTACAATGGGGATGGTATGATTAATAACGAGCACCTTAGCATGGTGGTGGGAAAGGATTATGTGCTCACTTTTCAGGAAGCAGATGGTGATGTTTTTGAAGGCGTGCGGGAGCGTATAAAAAACTCAAAGGGACGTGTAAGAAATAATGGGGCAGATTATCTCATGTTTGCGTTATTGGATGCAATAATTGATAATTATTTTGCGGTAGTTGATGATATAAGTGACAAAATAGAAATTTTTGAAGATCGTATTTTCCAGGCAAGGAGCGATGAAAATCTGGTGTTGGAAATTCAGGATCTAAAGCGTACGATTTTAAGAATAAGACGAGCTGTCTTTCCGCTAAGGGAAGTGGTTAACCGTCTTTTAAAATCTAAAAGTGAGATTATAGAAGAAAAAACCGGAAGTTATATTAGTGACCTTCACGATCATATGATTCAGATTTCTGAAAATATTGACCTGTACAGGGAAATGATTCGGAGTTTACTGGATATGTATATGAGTACTATTAGTAATAAAATGAATGAAGTAATGAAGGTGTTGACCATTATGGCTTCTATTTTTATCCCCCTTACTTTTATTGCCGGAATTTATGGGATGAATTTTGAATATATGCCCGAGCTGCAATGGAAATACAGTTATTTTGTTCTTTGGGGCGTAATGCTCTTACTCTTTGTGGGTATGCTTATTTACTTTAAAAGAAAGAAGTGGCTTTAACTACTAATCTTACATTTTTCATAAAAATTTATAAAGGTCTGAGGTTATAAGTTTTCAAATTTTAAATTTATAACCGAATTGATATCTACCTACTTAAAAATTGATTGCTATAACATGAAAAATAACCTTTTTTGGGCATTATCATTATGCCTGATTTTTACCTCCTGTAAAGATAAACAAGAACCCAAAACAGAATATTTAGATAATATGAAAACTGCATATATAGGTACTTATACCCGCGAAGAAGAACATGTAGACGGAGAGGCAGAAGGGATTTATACGATCTATCAGGAATCGGGAAGCGGAAGCTTAAGGTTTGGAACTATTGTTGCCGAAATTACCAATCCTTCTTTTGTAAAGGTTTCCGGAGACGGAAAAAATCTTTATGCAGTAAGTGAACTGGCAGGGGAGGGCGAAGAAAACGGATTTATTTATTCATTTAGAATTAAAGAAGATCAGAATATTGAAGAACTGAATAAATTATCTACAGAAAGCACTGCTCCCTGTCATGTCGCTCTGGACAGGAGCGGAAAATATGTTTTTGTGGCGAATTATATGGGCGGAGTGGTCATGATGTATAAGAGACAGGAGGATGGAAGCCTGGAAAAACAGCAACGTATCGATCTGGAGAATCCAGAAAAATCGCATGCACATTCTGTCACCCTTTCTGAAAATAACAAGTACGCCTATATAGCAGATTTAGGTAATGATAAAATTTACATTTATAATTTTGATGCAGAAAAAGGAGAGCTTACTCCTCATGATGATCAAATTTCTGTAGAATTGGAAGAAGGATCTGGACCACGACATTTCACTCTTTCTAAAGAAAACAATGTAGCATATTCGGTTAATGAATTGAACAGCAGCGTTTCTGTATTTGAAATTAAAGAAAACGGCGGATTAGAAATTATTCACAATATTTCTACACTTCCTGAAGATTTTGTAGAAAGGAACTCTGCGGCAGATATTCATTTGCATCCATCCGGTAAATTTCTTTATACTTCCAACAGGGGCCATAATAGCATAGCTGCTTATAAAGTAGATGAAGAAGGGAAATTGTCTATGTTGGATTTTTATTCAACAGATGGTAGAACTCCGCGAAATTTTGCTATTGGTCCACAGGGTAAATATTTATATGCTGCAAATCAGGACACCAACGAAATTTCAATTTTTGGAATTGATCAGGAGAGCGGCGAATTAACACAGCGTCTTCCGAACTTTAGCGTAAAAACACCGGTTTGTATAGAATTTGCACCTACCGAATAAAATTTTTAAATCTGCCTTTACGCTGAAATTTTTTTAATTGTGGCAGGTTTTTCATTTTCCGCAATTTTATAAACTTACTTTTTTGCACTACAAAATTGTATTGAATGTATTAGCAGCAGAAAATTTATCTTTTTTTTATGACCTGAGGCCTCTCTATAATTTTAAGAGGCGCTTTCATTTTTTTATCTTACAGAAGACAACTTAATGAAAGTATTTATGAAATTAGGATATCACGCTTCTCACGAACAATTCCCACCTTCAGAATTACTGAAACTTGTACAAAAGGCTGAAGAAGCCGGTTTTGAAGCCGTACTCTCTTCAGATCATTTCCATCCCTGGAGCAACAAACAGGGGGAAAGCGGTTTTGCCTGGAGCTGGCTGGGTGCGGCCATGCAGGCGACAAATCTTGAATTTGGAATTGTAAACGCTCCCGGGCAGCGGTATCATCCGGCAATAATTGCGCAGGCCGTTGCTACCCTGGACGAAATGTTTCCAAAACGTTTCTGGATAGCTACAGGAAGCGGTCAGGCTTTAAACGAAAATATTACCGGGGACAAATGGCCTTCTAAAGAAAATCGTAATCAGCGCCTTCAGGAAGCTGTAGAAGTGATGCGGGAACTTTGGAAAGGGGATTATGTTACCCACTATGGGATTATTAAGGTAGAAGAAGCCAAATTGTTTACTCCTCCAACTCAGATGCCTACTGTTTTTGGTGCTGCCATTACCTTGAAAACTGCAAAATGGCTGGCCGGTTGGACCGACGGATTAATAACAATTTCCAAGCCTATAGAAGAATTAAAGGAGATGGTCGATGTTTTTAGAAGCAATGGCGGTGAGAATAAGCCTATGGCTTTAAAGGTTCAGGTTTCCTATTCAGCTACTAAGGAAAAAGCTTTACAGGGCGCTTACGAACAATGGAAGAATAATATTTTTCCCAGTAAACTCACTTCAGAATTGAATACCCCAGAGCAGTTTGATGATATGGGGGAAAAAGTTCGAAAGGAGGATATCGAAAAGTATGTAATCACGGGAAGTGATCCGCAGTTATTTATAGATAAAATACATGCTTTTAAAGCACTTGGATTTGAAAAAATAATGCTGCATAACGTAAATGAAGAACAGGAAAAGTTTATCGATTTCTTCGGGAATAAAATTCGACCTGAATTTCAGAAATAAAAATTTAAAATAAATGAACAAATACTGGTACAAAAATGCAGTGATTTACTGCCTGGATGTAGAAACTTTTAAGGATTCTAATGGTGACGGGATAGGTGATTTTCAAGGGCTCACCAATGGTCTCACCTATTTATCCAGTCTGGGCGTAAACTGCCTCTGGTTAATGCCTTTTTTTGATTCTCCTAATAAGGATAACGGGTACGATGTTAGGGATTACTACAAAGTGGATCCTCGTCTTGGAGATGTGGGACATTTTGCACAGCTTATAGACGCTGCAGATGAAGTGGGAATTAGGATTCTTATAGATTTAGCGGTAAATCATACCTCTACAGAACATATGTGGTTTCAGGAAGCGAGAAAAGATAAAAATTCCAAATATCGGGATTTCTATATTTGGGTAGATGAAAAACCTGCAGATGAAGGGGAGAATATTATGAGCGGCGGTGATGAGGAAGGTTCTAATTGGGAATGGGATGAAGAAGCCGGGGCTTATTACTTCCATACTTTTTATACGCACCAGCCAGATCTTAATATTTCGAATCAAAAGGTACAGGAAGAAATCTTCAGGATTATGCAGTTCTGGTTAAAGATGGGTGTTTCAGGATTTAGGATTGATGCTGCGCCGCACATGTTCAATGAAAAAGGAAAAGTGGATTTCTGTAAAGATCCACATTCGGTTTTTAGACATTTTCGGGAATTTGTGGAAACCCAGAAGAAAGACGCTATTCTACTGGCAGAAGTAGATCTTCCTCCTGATGAATATGAGAAATTTTTTGGAGATGAAGATGAAATGCACATGCTTTTCAATTTTTATGTAAATAATTATATGTTCCTGTCTTTCGCCAGAGAAGAAGCTACTCCATTGGCAGATGCACTTAAAAAAATGCCACAAATTTCTGAAGAGGAACAAATGGCAATTTTTGTAAGGAACCACGATGAATTGAATCTTAGCAAATTATCTGATGATGAGCAGCAGGAAGTTTTTGAAGCTTTTGCCCCGCAGGAGGATATGCGCATTTTTGGACGTGGAATCAGGCGGCGACTTGCATCTATGTTTAATAATGATCGCAAAAAAATTGAATTGGCTTACAGCTTATTATTTACGCTCCCGGGAACTCCTGTACTGCGATACGGACAGGAAATAGGAATGGGCGAAGACCTTTCTATGGAAGGTCGATCAAGCGTTAGAACAGTAATGCAATGGTCTGACGATAAAAACGGAGGATTTTCTGATGCTCCCGAGGATCAACTTATACGCAATATTATTTCTGACGGAGATTTTAGTTATAAAAAGATAAATGTAAACGACCAGCATCGGGATCACGATTCTTTACTAAACTGGATGGCACATGCCATTAAATTCAGAAAAGAATTTCGGGAATTTGGTTGGGGCGATTATACAGTAATGGATAGCGGGAACAAAAGTGTGCTTGCCCACTGCCGGAATTCTGACAAAGGAACAGCAATCGCTTACCATAATTTTTCTGATAAGGAGGTTGTGGTTAAAGCCAAATTTGAAAAACCAGATGAAATAGTGGATATTTTTGGTGACGAACGTTATGACGCTTTTGATCCTGAGACCCAGGAAATAAAATTAAACCCCTACGGGTACCGTTGGCTGCACAAGAGGAAACGTTTTTTATAACTTAAGACCAATTACAAAGAAAATTATTAACAACAGAAAATATTACAATGAAGGATTTTAAACCAGAAAATTATAAATGGTGGCAAAAGGAAATTGTATATCAAATATATCCGCGTTCTTATAGAGATAAAGACGGAGATGGAATTGGAGATTTACCCGGAATTATTGAAAAGTTAGACTACATTAAGGATCTGGGGATAAAAGTAGTCTGGATATCGCCAATTTATCCTTCCCCAATGGCAGATTTTGGGTATGATGTGAGTGATTATACTGCAATTCATCCCATGTTTGGAACAATGCAGGATTTCGATAAGCTCCTGGATGAAATCCATAAAAGGGATATGAGATTAATTCTTGATTTTGTACCCAATCATTCCTCGAATGAGCATAAATGGTTTCAGGAATCAAGAAGTTCTAAAGATAACCCCAAGCGGGATTGGTATATATGGAAAGACCCTGCGCCAGATGGAGGTCCACCAAATAACTGGGGGAGCGTTTTTGGCGGAAGTGCATGGGAGTACGATGAAAATACCGAACAATATTATTATCATGCTTTTTTAAAAGAGCAACCAGATTTAAACTGGCGTAATCCTGAAGTGCAGGAAGCAATGTTTAATGTTTTACGCTTTTGGCTGGAGAAAGGTGTAGACGGTTTTAGAGTGGACGTTATGTGGCACCTTATAAAAGATGCCCAGTTTAGGGACAATCCGCCAAACCCCGATTATACTGAAGATAAATCCCCTTACGACAAACATCTTCAGGCTTTTACAACAGATCAGCCTGAGGTGCACGATATTGTGGAAAAAATGAGGTCGGTTATAGATGAATATGATGCGCGGCTTCTTATTGGGGAAATTTACCTGCCGGTGGAGCAGCTCGTGGAGTATTATGGTAAGGATAATCGCGGTGCACATCTTCCGTTTAATTTTCAGTTAGTACTATTACCGTGGGATGCCAGGGAGATTGAAGCAGCAATAAATAAATACGAAGGAGCCCTGCCGCCGGGAGGTTGGCCAAATTGGGTTTTGGGAAATCATGATAATTCCAGGATCGCCACAAGGGTAGGAGCGAAACAAGCCAGAGTTGCTGCAATGCTGCTTTTGACCTTGAGAGGAACTCCCACCATATATTACGGAGATGAAATAGGGATGGAAGATGTGCCCATTGCACCAGATCAGGTTCAGGATCCTCAGGAAAAGAATATTCCGGGGAAGGGACTCAACCGCGATCCCGAAAGGACTCCGATGCAATGGGATTCTTCAGAAAATGCAGGATTTACAAATGGAAAACCCTGGCTTCCGTTAATGAAAAATTATAAAGAATTAAATGTTGAAAAGGAGTGGAATTCCGAAGAAAGCATGCTTACTTTTTACAGAAAACTTATAGTTCTCAGGCAAAAAGAGCCGGCACTCCAAATTGGCAAATATCGACCTGTATTAACAGAGGGGAACTTGCTGGCTTATATAAGATCTTCTGAAGAGAAAGAAATTTTCATCATTCTTAACCTTGGGAACTCCGGGGAAATTATGGACACTGATATACCTTTTTCTGAAGCTGTTATTCTGGCTTCTACTCATTCACTTAGGGAAGGAGAAAAATTAAAAAGCACGATAAAGCTTCAGTCTAATGAAGGATTAATAGCAGAAATAGAAAAATGATCAACAAATATAATTAACAGCAAAAGGCAACATTATGAGAACATTCGGAAAAAAGACATGGGTTATTGCTGAAGGTTATATCCCTTCTTACGGAACAGGACCCGAACCAGAATTCACGAGTCATGAAACAGCTTGTATTCTGAATACTTCCAATCAGAAAGCACAGGTGGAAATCACGCTTTTCTTTACAGATAAAGATCCTGTAGGACCTTATAAAGTTGAGGTAGGGGCACAGCGAACAAAACATCTTCGGTTTAATGATCTTCAAGATCCCGAGCCTGTTCCAAAAGATACGGACTATGCTTGTGTAATAGAATCAGATATTCCCGTGGTTGTACAGCATACAAGATTGGACTCCAGACAGGCAGAAAATGCTTTGCTTACTACTATAGCTTATTCAGAATAAATTTTTATGGGGGAGAAAGAGTGGAAAAACTGGAGTGGAAGTTTAAGCTTTAAACCGGGTGCAATTCTCACACCAGAATCTGAAGAGGAAATAGTGAAACTTGTCAAAAAAGCAAGAAAAGAGAACAGGAAAATAAGGGTAGTTGGCGCCGGACACTCTTCCAGTCCGCTTGTACAAACTGAAGATATTCTTCTTTCCCTGAAGCATTTTAAAGGAGTTGAAGCACCAGATTTGGAGAAAAATCGGGCTACTGTGTTGGCCGGAATGACGGTGAAAGAAGCAGGAAAGGACCTTTACAGGTATGGACTGGCTATGCACAATACCGGAGACGTAGATGTGCAGACAATAGCGGGCGCGATAGGTACGGGAACACATGGCACAGGCAAAGAACTGCGCAACCTTTCTTCAATGCTTGTGGGCGTAAGAATGATTACCGGAACAGGAGAAATTATTGACACGTCTATAGAAGAAGATCCAGAACTCTTTAGGGCTTTACGGGTGGCATTGGGAACCTGTGGCATTTTTCTGAAGATGCGTCTTCAATTGCAGCCATTTTTCAGGTTAATAAGAAAAGAATGGTGCGTACCTATAGAGAAGTGTCTCGAAAACCTGGAGGAATTACAGGAGAATAACCGCAATTTCGACTTTTACTGGTATCCGAGAAGTGAGGTGGCCAAAATAAGGGTGATGAATAAGGAAGGGGAGGATATGCCGGAAGTCTCTTTTGGTAAATTAAAATTCGAAAAAGAAGGAAGAAGCCATAGAGTCTTACCACGGTCCCGGCACCTCAAATTTGATGAAATGGAATATGCTCTTCCCGCTAAAAATGGACCGGAGTGTTTCCTGCAAGTACGAAAAGCGATAAAAGAAAAGTGGAGAAAGGATGTGGCATGGAGGGTTCTTTACAGAACAATAAAGGCAGATGATGCCTATTTGAGCAGCATGTTTGGACGAGATTCGGTAACGATATCCCTGCACCATAACGCCGGACTCTCATTCTGGGATTATTTTAAAGCTATTGAGCCAATATTCCTAAAATACGGCGGGAGACCCCATTGGGGAAAGAAGCATACGCTTAAAGCAGCGGAATTAAAAGAGCTGTTTCCCTGCTGGGATGACTTTCAGAAGTATAGGGAAAAATTTGATCCGGATAATGTTTTTCTGAGTCCGTACATGGAGGAACTTTTAATACCAAAACAATGAAAGCAATAGGAAAAATCGACTGGGCATTTTCAGCAGGACGCATTCCTTTTAAAAATAATGGAGAGGAGCCCGAATTTATAAGCCATGATAAAATCGCGGTTTTAAATACTTCCGAAGAAAATGCAATCGTTGAGCTGTTGCTATTTTATGAGGATCAAAAACCTGTTGGCACTTACGAAATAATAGTAGAAGCCAAACGTCTACGAAAAATAAGGTTTAATGATATAATTGATCCTGAAGCCATGCAGCTGGAACGAAATTACAGTTGTTTTATTAAGACCAGTACTCCGGTGGTCATCCAGTTTAGCAGGATGAACACCGGTGCAAAAGCAAACGCGGAAATGAGCACTATTGCTTTTCCTGTAGAACCAGAAAAATAGAAACATGTGTTAGGATTTTTATTGGCATTCGGTACAGCCATTTCAGAGGCGCTAAAAGACATTACCAGTAAATTCAATTTGCATCATATTGATGAATATACTGCAGCCTTTTCTATGCATTTGGTGCAGAGTATTCTACTTGCCCCGCTTATTTTTTATTTCGGTTTTGAAGAACTAACTCCGCGGTTTTTATGGGCATTACTGGCAAGTTCTATACTTCAGTTAATTGTAATCCTTCTTTATTTTAAGGCAATTAAACGATCGGAGCTTTCAGTCACTGTTCCGTTAATAACCCTCACTCCGTTGTTCATGCTGCTTACTTCGCCAATCTTAATTGGTGAATTTCCCAGCCTTTTGGGCATTGTAGGAATTATTTTGATAGTGGTGGGTACATATATCTCCAACATTAGCGAAGACAATAAAAATTTCTTTGCGCCATTTACGATGCTGGTTAAAGAGCAGGGACCAAGATACATGCTGTTGGTTGCTTTTATTTGGAGTATTACCGCAAATATTGACAAAATTGGAGTGGAGGAGACTTCTCCGGTTTTCTGGTCCTTTAGCAAAGATTTTGTTATCCTTTTTTATTTAATTCCAATACTGGCAGTAAAATCCAAAAAGCCGTTATCCCAGATAAACAAAAGAAAATGGCCTTTGCTTCTGGTCGGATTTTTCAGGTCTGCAAGTGTGCTAACACAAATGTTTGCGATTCAGTTTATTTTGGTGGCTTACGTGATTTCGATTAAAAGGGCCAGTTCTGTATTTATAATTCTGTTTGCTTTCTTTTATATGAATGAAAGAAAGAACTTTAGGAACAGGCTTATTGGTATTGTAATTATTCTTATTGGGCTTTTTGTGATAGCGATTTCCTGAAAAAGTCACTGCTCAAAAATGGCAAATATCGACCTTGGGAGAGAATTTTTTAATTTGAAAAATTAATAGCCTTCGCCAAGTTAGATTGGGATCAAAGTTTGCAGATTTATTTTTTCGAGATGGCCTTCGACAGGTTCTGGCTGACGGTGATTTGCGTGTAATGCGCGTGATACAAAGGTTTACTCGGAAAAGGACGCTCGTTTATATCGAGGAGCTCGTATATGGCCGAGAATTGTCGTTTTTTAGGTAATTCTTCAGAATGAAATGTCCTGTAGGTAAAGTTTAAAGTCACTGCTCAAAAATGGCAATTATCGGCCTGGGGAGGTTTTTTTAATTTGAACATTTGAACATTTGAAGATTTTCTAATTTGGAAAATTAACAGCCTTCGCCAAGCTAGATTGGGATCAAAGTTTGCAGATTTATGTTAGGAGATGGCCTTCGACAGGCTCTGGCTGACGGTGATTTCTTTTGCCACTCTATCTGGAACATCCTACTTTGAGGACATATTTTATACGTGATCGAAAACTGTCATTTTTCAGGTGTCTCTTCAGAATAAAAAAGGTTTTCTGAAATTTTTCAGAAAACCTTTTATTTATGTACTATTTAGTGTTCTTTACACTTCCTGGACTACAAAAAATCCGTCGTTGCCTTGTGCCTGGTAAAGCGGCATAAAAATGTATGCATCCCATTCGCTTTTTACCTCATTTCCGTTTTGCTTTGCAAGCAGCTCTCCTTTTTCAATCTTCTGAAAGTTTTCATAGCCCGGCTGCATTTCAAAAATATCCCCATCTTCAAGTCCGTGACGATGAATAATTTCAAAAGTCTTTTGTGGCGGTGCATTTTTTTCAGCAAAACGATTTACACAATCCGGATAGGTTGAAATCTTCTCAAGATTTAGTCCACAAGCTTCCTTTAACGCTAGCCAGATCACGCCTTCATGATTCTCTACAGAACGCTCATCGGTGTGTTGTCCTGCTTCAAAAACGAAACCCGTCATTCCGATGCGGCTCAAATAATGGTCAATATCTCCCGTAATAATATCGCTAAAACCTCTTATAATGTAAGTCGGAAATTTATGCGCCCATTCGTCATTATCATTCACTTCCTGAACGGAAACGTAGGGAAGACTGGCCGAAGAAGTTGTATGACAATCAAGAAAATAACGTTTAGTGAAAACTTCTTCAGAGAATTTCTCCAGAAGTTCTATAATTTCGAACATTTCTTTTTTCTCGTGAGAGTCCTTTTTTCCTTCCTTTACATTTTCTTCAATCCAGGTACGATTAAGGTCTTCATCTATATAACGTTTATTTTCGTTGAGCGCCATTTTATTACCTGCAACACCAACGATGGTTCCTTTTATTTCCGGTCGCGTCTTTTCCAGTTCAGAAAAAACCCTTTCCAAAGCTTTTACTCCGCTTGGTTCATTACCGTGAATTCCACCGGTAACAAAGAGGAGAGGACCTTCTTTACCTGAAGTGTACTTTCCTATTATTCTTGGAATTTCTTCTTTTAATTCTGAATTCATATCATCTTATTTTAGTCCATTGTTGCTAAAGTGCGGTTGGCCAGGGTGCCTTTGTACATCTTTTTGTAGTCTACTTTTCGCTCTATGGCTTCAATAACCACATCTGTAAATTTTGGAAGTCCGATATCTGCAAATCGCTCCATCCCACCCGGGCTAAGCACATTAATCTCTATAAGTTTGTCTTTTACAATATCAAGTCCCACAAAGAAGAGACCGTCACGGATTAATTTTGGAGCAGTAAGTTCTACAATACGTTTCATATCATCGGTCAAATCACTGCTATCTGCTGTTGCTCCCAATTTAAAATTACTACGGAATTCGCCTTCGCCGCTCACTCTACGTATTATCGCTTTCTTACCATCCTTTTCCATTACTCGGCCATTCATAAGAAGGACTCTTACATCACCATCCTTAACAGCAGGAAGAAATTCCTGTGCAATTACATAACCCTGAGAACTGATAGTCTCTATAATTTGGTTCACATTTTTCTCATTTTCGTCGATAAGAAAGACATCCTTTCCTCCGGAACCTTCCAATGGTTTAAGCACCATTTTTTTATTTTGTTTTTCCCAGAATTCCAGAAGGTCTTTCTTACTTCTGGTAATAATAGAATCTGGTTTAATAGATTGCGGTAACTCTTCAAAATATAATTTATCTATAAACGCGTGGGAAAGGGCATAGGCATCATTTAAAACCAATACACCTTCCTGCTGTATCATTCTTCCAAATGCAACACCGGCCTGTTCTGCCCATTGTCTGTCGTCTTCTTCCGTAGGATTATTTCTTATAAAAAGTACATCAATATCTTTAGAAGATATTTTCTTCTTTTTCGCTTTAGAACCCTGTAGTGCCTCCAGAAATTTTTCAGGTGATTTTACTTTGGTATTTTTAGGCAAAGAGGTGCTATTTATACTAATTGGCGCATCGTGATGAAAATTAAAATCCCCCACTCCCATTGCAAAGACTTCGTGTCCTCTAACATGCGCCTCTGTCATTAATGCTGTGGATGTGCCATTCTTTTCGGTGGCTACATCGTTCAATACAAAACATATTTTCATTTACTTACCATTTTTGAAAGAGGTAACCCCTCTCTGATTAAATTTAATTTCTCTTTTACATTTTCAGTTAACAAGTAACTGGGACGTAAAGCCCCTGGTTTTAATATTTCCCTGTCGGTTAATTCTTTGATAACCCCCGTATGTTTAATTCCAAATTTACCTGCTAAAAGAGGTTCGTATTCTCCTCCATCCTGCAGATATTTTCTTAGTTCCACTAATCCCTGTAAATAGATAATGTCTTTTAAAAAGCCTCCTCCCTGCATAATCCTGGAGGTAATATTAAAAGCCCTTTCCTGGGAAAAATTATATTTTGTTACAAGAACCTGGAATATTTCACGAAAATCCCCTCCATCCATTAATGCTTTACCGGCCACCACTCTTCCCGCCAGTGTTCTTAATCTATTTGGGGTAAGGCCATCTACCATATATTCTGCCATTACAGCAAGTCCCTCCTGTAGCGGGTCATAATCTGCCAATCCAATACTTAACTGCTCCAGCGGCTGTCTTTTACCATTATGATAGGTTAAAACATGAGTTCCTACTTCATGCTGAATTAAAGCTTCAGACTCTTTACGTCTCATTTTGTAATCTTCAGGAACATATAATTCTCCCTGGGAGACCATCATGATGTTTACATCTTTACGAATGTGCACTTTCCCTTTAAAGTTTTCATCCTGGTTCCTGAAATAATCAAATTCTTTTCGGGCAAGGCTGCTGAATTCCAGAGAATCGATAAGATCCTTATCTGGTGTTTTATTTTTTTCCTCCGCCTCTTCAATTTCGTTTAGAACCTGCTCTGCCTCTTCAGCTAAATCTCTTCCAATCCCTTTATGTAACCTGATGCTATTGTAAAAGAAATTTCGAGTGCCACGTTCATTGAGCATCGTGATCTGTTGATCAAGTTCTTCCCGCTTTTCCCGAAAAATCTGAGACATTGCAGGATCGTCTACATCTTCAATTTTTAAATTATAAAGTTTCCTTTTTAGCACATCGGGATCTATAGGAAGGAGCCGATAATGATAATCCAGAACTTCTTCATAATTACTTTCAAAGAAGGTCTTCTTTATCTCGTGAATATTGGAAGGGGAAACCAACCATAGAAACTGATAGGATTTTTCAATTTTGGAAAGCTCCCGGTCAATTTCAAACACTTTGTCCTTAAGCACCTGTCTTCCCAACGCATTATAACTGGGAACACTACTGGAAGTCTGCACCCTTAAAAAATCATATAATGCGATATGAAGCGCTTTTATAATAAAATCTCTGTAATTTCTGAAAAGAACAGGATAAAATTCTTTGTTATCACCCCTGTAAACAGGAGGAATTTCCAAGCCCAATAGAACTGCACCACACTGCTTGGTTTCTTCTATAGAGAGAAGGGGATTATCCCCGGAGGCCTGCCGTTGTTTGGTATCTTTTATTTCTGCTTTTAAATAAAGACCTGAAAATACACTGTTGATCTTGTTAAGTTCATCCTGCAAAACTTCCAGTGTCGTAGGTAATTTTGTTGAGGGACCTTTAATTATAAAGGTGTCACTGCCGTTTTTTCCTGAAAACATTTCCAGGAGCATGTAAGACTTAAATTTAACCGACATTTCATCAGAAATAGCAAACAGAAGCTGCTGGTAACCTTCAAAATCTTTGTCACCTATTACCAGGTATGAGGATTCGCTTATGACCATTCTTTTGGTATAAGGATCATTTTTCCTCTTTCGGTAAATTACCAGGTAGGGAAGTTCTTTTTCTATATGCATCATTCCGCCGCCCGGAAGTTTGCAATTCGTTTCTGATTCTTCCTTTAAGGTTGTTAAAATTTGTTTAATCGATTCTTTAGATAATTCTGATATATTCAGCATTATTTGAAGCTTCTTTTTAATTTAATTTCCTGCAGCATTATAAGTGGCTGATGCTGTGCTTTTTCAGTATTTAATAAAAGCTGCATTTGTTTAAATTTAATAATTATATCGGGTCTTAAATGAGGAAAAACCTACTTTGGCTTTTATTTAAGAAAGCGGGTTCTGCTGAACTAATGCAACAGGAAAGAAATAATTCTTTATCTTCTGAAAAATGAAGATGAGTAGTAAACAAAAATTTGATAAAATGGACAAAGAAAGATATTAGGAAATTGCAAAGCAAATACACAGCGACGAGAGCCCTGTGGGTATAGATGCGAAGAAAACGCACATAATTATAATCGATAAGCTTATGCAGATCGAAGAACGCTTAAAAAAGCTGGAAGATGGTAGGTAAGGATCAGGCTTTTATACCACCATTATGCAATTTAATTAAGCTTTAGGATTTTGATGTTTTTAAATTCCACACCCTGGCCTTCTGCCTGTAACCCGATGTAACCCTGAGTTAGCGGCTTGCCATCTTGTTTTATTTCCGGATCATAACCATGAACCACCTCGCCGCCAATTTGGGGTTTGCTGTACTCAAGGACGGTATTTCCATTTACTTTATGAATTACCAAAGAGTCGCGGTAAACAATCAGTTCGGCCTGTACCCATTCTCCGGGTTCATAGGTTTCAGAAGAAGAATTTAAACAGTGCCCGGGATACATTTCTCCCTGATAGAAAATTTCTGTACCGGGAGAACACATATTTCCTGTAGGTCTTGGCTCTCCATTACCGGCATCTGCAAGCATCTGGTATTCTACAGATATTGGCCAGTCCTGTTCCTTTAAAATCGTCTTTGGATCCTGAGAATGAAACATTACGCCGCTGTTGCGGTAAGTATAATCGGGAGCATCTTCCATCCATTGATCTGTAAAGCGGTATTCGAACTTTAAATGAAAAGAAGAAAACGGTTCTTTGTAAAATAAATGTCCGTAACGTTCACCAAATTCTTCATATTCGTCATAGTTAACGAGAACCGCCCCGTCTTTTACCTGGAAAGTGTTGGCATAATTATCGTCAACTTCGTGATTGTTGAATTTCACGATCCAATCATCCAGGTCTTCTCCATTAAAAAGCGTCTGCCATTGTTCTTCTTTCGTTTCCTTTTTTACTGCAACTTCCTCTTTTTCAGTATTTGACTTGTTGCCACAGGAAGTGAAAACTGCCAAAACACCAATAACTATTGTAAATCTGAATATTTTCATTTCTATTATGCTATAAGATTTTCCTAACTCTTAAAGGTTTATTGCTCCTGGTAACGCTTTAATGCTTCTACAAAATAGTAGTCGCCATAGGTGAGTGGCACATCTACTTCAGAATTTTCAGGAAGATGTCCAACACCATGTTTTAGAATAAAGCCTCCGTTCGTACCTTCTTCAGCTAAATACTCGGGGCTCATAAGAGTATTCAAAGCAGTTTCAGCAGCAGTAAAATATTTTTCTTTCTTACTCTCATCTACATATTCACTCAGCTCGAGTAGGGCAGAAGCCATGATTGCACCTGCCGAAGAATCTCTTAAAGCATCTGGAATATTTGGCGCATTAAAATCCCAATACGGAATATTATCTGCGGGCATGTTTGGGTGGTTCAGCATAAATTCAGCAATTTTTACTGCCTGGTCCAGGTATTTCTCATCCTTGGTTTTTCGGTACATTTCTGTAAAACCATATAAACCCCAGGCTTGCCCACGTGCCCAGGCAGACTCATCTGCAGCACCCTGGGCCGTTCTTTTCTCCTTTACTTCTCCGGTATTCTCATTGTAATTTATCACATGGTAGGTACTGTTATCTGGTCTAAAGTGATGCTCCATAGTAGTGTTGGCGTGAGTAATGGCAATGTCACGATATCTGTCGTCACCGCTATGCTCTGTAGCCCATATCAACAATTCCAGGTTCATCATATTATCAATAATGACCAAAAAACTGTTGTCGTTAGAATCCCACGAACGTATGGCACCAACTTCTTCGTCAAACCTTGTAGCTAAAGATTTGGCGCTGTTCATCAGGATTTCGTCATATCTCTCCTGGGGATCAAGAATATTTGCATTACCAAAGCTGTCAAACATCATGAATCCCAAGTCGTGGGTAGAGGTGTTGTACTGCTCTTTTTCAAGATCTTCTAAAATCCTTTCTGCTTCCTCCAAAAGTTCGGGATCACTGGTTTCTTCGTATAAATAAAGGAGTGTGCCGGGATAGAACCCGCTAACCCACCACTCAGATCCGCTGGTTTCGAAGCGGTCTTCTTCGGAATAATAAGTTTTCGGAAAACTTCCATCTTTGGGTAGTTGATTGGCCATGTACTTGTATTGTTCTGCGGCCAATTCCAGGGTGGCATCTATTCTATCTGCGGGAATTTCTTTTTGAGTCGCACAGGAAGAAAAGAAAACCGTCAGCATTAGCATTAAAATTTGCAAATTTCTGGATAAACTGAATTTTAATCTATTGTTTTTCATTGGTATAAATTAATTCGGTAAATTATTTATTTCAAGGATTCTCACTGGAGTTGCAGGTTCGCTGGCAATTCCTTCTCCATCTATTTGCGTAACCTTTTGTACGAAAATATGAAGCTGATTTTTTAACCTATAAAGTTCTTTATCAAAATTCGGTTCCCATTCTCCTACAGCATTTTTAGTGAGGTCCTTAATTTGCCAATTATCGGCATTTAGTTTTTTGTAAGCCAAAGAAACCTTGTTTCCTCTTTCCTCGTCCCTGAAAAGCAGATACGCGGTAGTGAAATTACCTTCGGAATTTACTAAAATCTCCGGACGTGAAACAGGTATTCTTTTTGTACCACCTCCCCCAAGAGTAAAAAGTGTTTTTCTGAAGGTGGTATGCTCTTTTTGCCAATTATCATCCTTTAAATATACAATTTGAAACTGAGTGCTGTTATTTTCATTCCAGTAACTTGCTATATAAGGATTTCCTGAAGCATCTGTAGTCATTGAAGTTTGGTTGATGAGGCTGCTGCCCTGCGGAACTTTCCATGCATATTCCGCAGTTTTTGCTGTGATTGGCAAATTATATTTTTCTCCTGAAGATTTCTCCCAGGTGAACCCCCCGTCTGTAGAGCGGGCGTAACAAATATCATGATTTGTAGAGACATCCCAGGTTTCCCGCCATACCCAGGAAAGGTGAATTGTTCCCTGGCTGTCAACAGAAGCCTGCCAGTATGCGTTACGCTCATTTTCTCCATCTATAAGATTATCATGAAGTTGTTTCCAGCTTTTGGTATCCTTATTATAAGAATTGGCAATTAATGAACCCCGTCCCGATTGACCTGACCGATACAAAAAAATTAAATTTCCATCGGGTAAATTGTAGAATTGGGGATAAGAGACCTTTTCTTCTGCAATTCCCGTCATTTGTATTTCTTCAGATAATTCCAAACCCAGGGGTTCTTTGCTAATGGCGTAACGTAATGGCGTATCGTGATGATCCCAGCTCACGTGCAAAAATCCATTTCCGTCTACAGCAATGCTTATCGCGTTGTGCGCATCTTTTGTGTTTCCTTTGTAATGAGTTTTATGAAGTAGCCATTCGTCACTTCCGGGATTACGTTTGGCCAGAATAAGATTGCTGTTTTCATCATAATATGCGGTAAACTGATGATCCTGAAATGACGTTATCGCATTTTGCCTAAAAATAACCGTGTTGACAGAATTGTTTGCCCAACCAGATCCTATTTTGGTTTCCTCAATTTTTAGAGATGCACATCCGGAAAAAAGTAGCAGGAAGCCAACTAATAAAAAATAACTTCTGAAGTGTCTGAAAAGGTTTTTTTGTGGCCGAATCTTGTTCATCCTTAGATAAGTAATGATTTATTAATTAGACCAAATTTTCTTCTGGGTCCAGTCCTCGGCAGGGGCAGACCAGAAAGGTGCTTCCGGAGGCAGGCCCAGGGCAAGAAAAACTTCAGTACACAAATAGAGGCTTCCGGTAGAGATATAAGGTTCGGCAATTTCCGGCTGGTGGCCATAAAAACCTAATGTTAACCAGCCTTCCTGATCAAACATATCTTCTGCCTCCATGTGCTTGTTAATTACCGCATGTAGAGCACCACGTACTTGTGCCGGAGCTATTTCTTCTGGTAACTCCTGAAAAAGTGCTATTTGAGAGAGCAACTGAAATGCCCCAAATCTATAGGCCAGCGAGCGGCCAATAGGAGGGTAAGTACCATCGGGCGCTATCAAATTCTCCTGAATTTCTGCATATCGCTGTGCTTTTTTAAGAGTTTCCGGATATTCTTCAATAAATGAATCATACCTGTAATCCTTAAGCTCTTCTTCTTCTTTTTCCTTCAGAACATTTAGAATGTCAAGCATCATAGGCTGGATCACGTAGCTATTGTAATAATCCCAGTGAAATTCGGGACCGTCACCGTAGACTCCGTCGCCTAAATACCATTCGTTATGCTTATGCAAAGCATATTCAATTCTAACCAAGTCTGCCTTACCTTCAAATTTTAATATAGCAGCTTCGACCATTCCGGTAAAAAGGAGCCAGTTAGTATAAGGAGGAGAAATAACCCGACTATTTTTTAGAGATTGAAGTACATTTTGCTGAGTTTTTGCATCCAATCTTTCCCAAAGTTGGGTGGGGGCTCTAAGCAATCCCTGTGCAAAAAAAGCAGCATCTACGAGCGCCTGATCATCCTTATCAAAATTCAGATAATCCGGCCCTTCAGGATCTGTGGCATTTTTAATACCTGCCAGGCAAAGCTGGATATATTTCTCCCGTAACTGTCCTTCTTCGGTATCATCGGGTCCTAATTCCAGCCAGGGAGCAATACCAGAAAGGGTCCTGCCAAAAGCTTCCAGGTGTGAAACTTCTTCTCGCCGTCCATAAGGATTTGCAGCCATTTCTATGGGCATTTTCAGCCTAAGTTCATTTCGGCTTAGTGAAATTAAAACGGGATCTGCTATTTGCTGTAAAGTTTCTATAAAGTAAGCACGTACATTTTCCTGATCGTTCTGCTCAATCTGAGCATTTGCTAATTTGGCGTAGAAAAACAGAAGCGTAGAAAAGAGAAGTAGTCTTGGGTACTTATTTCTTATAAACATAGATTCCAAAGTGAAAAAGGTTAAGAAAATCCCAATATAAAAAATATTAACTGTATAAACTACATTTATAAATTATTTTCTGTTCTGGGAGCAATTTTTGTTCTTTTAAAAAACAAATGAGAGAGAATGAATTTACTCCAAAAAAAAAGATTCCCGGATGCTATAATAGATTATAGCGAAGCAGGAAACTTTATTCACTTTTTTGATGCCACTTATAAAAGGTTAATAATTGCCGAATTTAATATCTGTTTTTTTTAGTTTTCTAGTTAAAAATATATCGATATTCGCCGAAAATTGAAACCCATGAAAACCTCCTGTATGTCAAAAATTACATTAAAAATTATTTTTATGCTTTTGCTGGTCTTTTCTTTCAGCAAAGCTAATGCCCAGGTAAGTGTTTCCTATTTCGGAAATGCCAATATTTCAAAAGTTGGTGTGGCGTATGACTTTAATGAAAAACTGTGGACAGAGTTACGTATTTTGTCAGGAACTGACCTTCAAAATTTTACAGCAGAAGCAGTCCTGAATTATAATTTTTTACGACGCGAAAAATACAATGCATATGTTGGAGGTGGAGTAGTGGTAAATGTTTTTAACGGATTCGTAGTGCCGCTGGGTGTTAGTTTTTCGCCATTCGAAAGCCTAAAAAATTTCTCTCTCCATGTAGAATTGCAGCCAATGTATGAAGTGGATTTTGCAGATGTCTATATTTATGGATATGGCGGTATTCGATACAAATTCAATTAAGTAAAATCCATGTGTACTTTTGCTTCTTCAGGATAATAACTTCTTGAAGACCTTAAGTGGTGATCCCCATTTATAAAAATCATGATTGCTCCAGGTCGATATTTGCCAAATTTGACCCGGAATTTTACTAGAGCATGGCATCAAATTTATGAATCCCTCCTTTTTGTTTAACACTTCCTTTGCAGTAAATTCTTATAGATTATTTTAATTTCATTTCTAAACCTAATCAAGTTTAGTTATGAAAGAAAAAGATAAAAAGCCTTCAAAAAAGATTGAAGACTTAAAAAAAATACTTCAAATCCTAAAGGGAAGACGATGACCACTAACCAGGGGTTAAAAGTCAATGATACCAATAATTCCCTAAAAGCAGGAGAGCGGGGAGCGACGCTTCTGGAAGATTTTATACTCAGGGAAAAAATTACCCATTTTGACCACGAACGCATTCCAGAGCGTATTGTACACGCCCGCGGTAGTGGAGCGCATGGTTATTTTGAGCTGTATGAAAGTCATGATAAGTATACTAAAGCTGGGATTTTTACAGATACATCAAGAAAAACTCCAGTTTTTGTGCGATTTTCTACAGTGGCAGGTTCCAAAGGATCGGCAGATCTGGCACGTGATGTTCGGGGTTTTGCTACAAAATTCTACACAGACGAAGGAATCTTCGACCTGGTAGGGAACAACATGCCCATCTTTTTTATCCAGGACGCGATGAAGTTTCCGGATTTAATACATTCTGTAAAACCAGAGCCAGACAGAGAAATTCCGCAGGCAGCTTCAGCTCACGATACTTTTTATGATTTTGTTTCCCATACTCCGGAAACGATGCACAATCAAATCTGGTTAATGAGTGACCGCGCCATTCCGCGTAGTTTCAGAATGATGGAAGGTTTTGGGATTCATACTTTCAGACTGGTAAATGCTGAAGGGAAAGCCCATTTTGTAAAATTTCATTGGAAACCCTTACTGGGAGTAAAATCTGTTACCTGGGATGAAGCAGTAAAAATCCATGGTGCAGATGCAGATTTTCACAGAAGGGATCTTTGGGATGCTATAGACGCCGGGGAATATCCGGAATGGGAATTAGGGTTCCAGATAGTTCCAGAGGAAGACGAGCATAAATTCGATTTTGACCTTCTGGATCCTACAAAGTTAATTCCTGAAGAAATGGTGCCGGTAAAACGCATTGGAAAAATGACGCTTAACCGTAATCCCGATAATTTCTTCGCCGAAACAGAGCAGGTGGCATTTCACCCAGGCCATGTAGTACCAGGAATAGATTTCACAAATGATCCATTGCTACAAGGCCGCTTATTTTCTTATACAGATACGCAGTTGTCGAGACTCGGCAGCCCCAATTTTAATGAAATCCCGATTAACCGTCCGGTAAACGAAATTCATAATAATCAGCGGGATGCACATATGCGAATGACGGTGAATAAAGGAAAAACAGCATATTTCCCTAACTCGATTGGTGGTGGCTGTCCTCACCTGGCAAAAATAGCCGAAGGCGGATTCAGCCATTATGAAGAGCGCATAGATGCTAAAAAAATCAGGGAACGTAGTGAAAGCTTTAACGATCACTTTTCCCAACCAGCCTTATTTTACCGCAGTTTAACAGAGCATGAGCAGGAACATGTGGTACAGGCTTATTCTTTTGAATTAGGGAAATGTACTTATGACCATATTAAGCAACGTATGCTTTATATCCTTGCTCAAATAGATGAAACTTTGGCTGCTAAGGTTGCGATCAATCTGGGATTGGATATTCCTTCAGAAATAGATCAGCCGTTAAATCAGGCAATAGGAGCCGATGCCGATGTAGAGAAACACCAACCTGGAGCTAAAAAGAATTATTTAGATAAATCCAAAGCTTTAAGTCAGGAATTTCTACCTTCAGAAGGTATTGCGACAAGGAAAATAGCAGTATTGGCGGCAGATGGATTTAAGGAAAGTGATTATAACAAAATCAAAAAACCTTTGGAAGATGCCGGAGCCATGGTGCAGATTGTTGGGGTGCATGGAGGCACTATAAAATGTGATAAAGGAGATTCGCATAAGGTGGCACATGCACTAATGACCACAGAAAGTGTTGTTTTTGATGCTCTTTACATTCCCGGCGGAAGAAAGAATATCGATACACTTATGAAGCAGGCAAAAGCCAAAAAGTTTATAAATGAAGCTTTAAAGCACTGTAAAGCCATAGCCTTAGATGGTGAAGCTGAAGAACTTTTTGACGCGACTTACGGTAAAGATTTTAAAGATGACGATGCGGTATGCATAAATGAAAGTCCGCAAAAATTTATAAATGCTATTAGTCAGCACCGCAATTGGAAAAGGGAAAAAGCAGCAATGGAAATTCCGGCTTAATATCTGTTGGCAAAATTGAAGATAAAAGGTTCAACTTTAATAAGGTTGAACCTTTTATTTATATCGATAATGCCAAATTTGATGCCTGACTTTTTGCTGACAAAAAGTACCACAAAGTTTACAAATAAATATTCGCAGAGAAAAGCCTTTTCGCTCTTTACAAAATCTTAGTGCTCCTTTCGGTTAAAATATAAAGGCCAAAATTCAAAGTTTTCGGTTTTGAACAATCCTGAAGGCCGAAAATTGTCAAATTTGATGCCTGACTTTATCTGAAAATTTGACAGCTTTAAAAATACAACTTCAACTGAAGGCCATTACTTTTAATCGCAAATAATCTTTTCCTTTTAACAATTCTTTCCACGAAATTTATTAAATTCTCGGCAGGAAAATCAGATCAATTCTTGATTCTTAATAAAATAACCCCCAGTCACGGAGAGCTATCTCCCTGAAAATAGTTAATGACATGAATTCCAAAAATAAAAAAAACTGAAAATTATTTTACCCAACCGGGAGTCGCAAATATCGGACTCAGCAAGGAAGACATAAAAACTTCTTTTCTGGAAAAGTTGTTTTACAGCTTAGGCCGAATTCCTGTGGTGGCTACAAAAAATGATTTTTACACTTCCCTCGCCCTTACTGTTAGGGACAGGGTTTTTAGAAAATATGTAAAATCCCTTGAACAGTATGTAGAAGAAGATGCGCGTGGGGTAGCATACCTTTCTGCAGAATATCTTCCCGGTCCACATTTGGGGAATAATCTGCTTAACCTGGAAATTATGGAGGAAACCCGGGAGGCACTGGCAGAACTTAATTTGAACCTGGACGAAATTCTTAATGAAGAGGTGGAGCCGGGTCTTGGAAATGGTGGCCTGGGCAGGCTTGCAAGCTGTTACATGGATTCTCTTGCAACTTTGGGAATCCCTTCCATCGCTTACGGAATACGCTATGAATTTGGAATTTTCAAGCAGGAAATCCAGGATGGATGGCAAATAGAATCTACAGATAAATGGCTGCATAACCGCAATCCGTGGGAAGTTATCCGGCCGGAGATCTCTTTTGAAGTCAAATTTGGTGGTCATACAGAGCACAGTAGGGATCAGGATAATAAGCTGCACATAGAGTGGATCCCGGGAACTGAAATTAAAGGTACTGCTTTTGATACGCCCATTCTGGGTTATCAAAGCAATGCGATTATCCTGAGATTGTGGAAAGCAGAGGCAACAGAATCTTTTGATTTTGCAGCCTATAATCTGGGCGACTATTATCGTGCAGTGGAGAAAAAGATGCGGTCAGAAAATATTACCAAAGTTCTTTATCCCAATGATGAAAATCTTTCCGGAAAAGAATTAAGGCTGAAACAGCAGTATTTCTTTGTTTGTTGTTCGCTTAAGGATATTATCAGGTTGCACCTTTTGCAGGGACGTAAACTGGAAACTTTACATGAAAAATTCACTATTCAGCTTAATGATACCCACCCGTCCATTGCGGTGGCAGAACTTATGCGGCTGCTGGTAGATGTGCATCAAATGGGATGGGAAGATGCCTGGAAAGTTACTCAAAATACTTTCGCCTATACTAACCACACCTTATTGCCTGAAGCTTTGGAAAAATGGCCGGTTAATCTTTTAAGAAACCTGCTGCCAAGACATCTCGAGATTATATACGAAATAAACAGCAGGTTTATTACAGAAATTCGGGAAAAAGATTTTAGCGGAGAACAAATTTCCCGTATGTTCCTCATTGATGACAGGGGAGAACCAACCGTTAGAATGGCGCATCTGGCGACGGTGGGAAGTTATAAAGTAAACGGTGTTTCTGCATTGCACTCAGGACTGCTTCAGGAACAGGTACTAAAGGATTTTGCACAGCTCTGGCCCAAAAAATTTACTAATGTTACTAACGGAATAACCCACAGGAGATTTCTTGCCGTAAGTAATCCTCGTCTTGCAGCATTAATATCAGAAAATATTGGAAAGGACTGGCTTACCCAGCTGGATAAATTAAAAGGCCTGGAACCTTTTGCCGCTAACAAGGATTTCCGTAGTAAATGGATGCAAGTGAAACTGGAGAACAAAAAGAACCTTGCCACCCATATTAAAGAGCTTACTGGAATTGAGATAAAACCTGAAATGTTACTAGATATACAGGTTAAGAGAATACATGAATACAAAAGACAGCACCTTAAAGTACTTCATATCCTGAGTTTATATCTGCAGATTAAAAAAGATAAACAAAACACTGTTCCACCAACAGCTTTTGTTTTTGCAGGAAAAGCCGCCCCGGGTTATTTTATGGCCAAACGTATAATAAAACTTATCACCTCGGTGGGGGATCTTATTAATAATGACCCTGAAGTGAATGGAACTTTAAAAGTAATTTTCCTGCCAAATTTTAGTGTAAAACTTGCCCAGCACGTTTATCCGGGAGCAGATCTTTCTGAACAAATATCAATGGCAGGAAAAGAAGCTTCAGGAACAGGAAATATGAAATTCGCCCTTAACGGAGCACTTACCGTTGGAACATTAGACGGGGCTAATGTGGAGATAAGAGAAGAAGTAGGGGAAGAGAACTTTTTCCTTTTTGGCCTTACGACAGAAGAAGTAGCAGATAAGAAGAAGCAGGGCTACCATCCTTATAAAATATATTCTGAAAATGAGAATTTAAAACGGGTAATAGATTTTCTAATATCCGACGAGCTTACCAAAGGGGATCCAGAACTTTTCCGGTCTGTTTATGACAATCTTTTAAATCAGGATCCTTATCTGTTACTGGAAGATTACCAGTCTTACGTAGACCAGATGGAAAACGTTTATAAAGTATGGCAGGATCCTGAAAAATGGGCTCAAATGTCTATTCTGAATGTAGCAAATATGGGCAAATTTTCCAGTGATAGGTCTATAAAGGATTACTGCGAAAAGATATGGAAAGTGGGAGCGGTGAAGGTTTAAAAACTGAAGTCTCAGACAATATTTGAAGATGATCTTACCTTACAATTCGATTTAGTGATATTTGTTGTTTTTACTTACCTGTGGAACCGATTTGCTGTTCCGATGTTATGTACAGTATAAAATGAATTTCACGAAAGGTATAACTCGAAAAATATGAATCGACAGCCGATTACATTTCGTGAGGGTTAATCAAATCAAAATTATTTAAGCTTCTGCATCATTATTCTGAATTGGCGTTACTTTGATTCTATTTAGATTTTGCAGGCAGATAAAAAAATTGGCTAAAAACCAAATATAGAATGTCCGATTGTATTAAAAAGTTATAATGCCTTACAGTGTATCATTGTACTGCACTGTTCCTTTTGATCGGAACATGCGGAGTACCACTCGGCAACTTGCACAGTTTTTATATAAAACGTCATTAATACATTATCTAAAATGTAAGTTTTGCTTTTCGCATTTTTTATATTTTTAACATTTATTAGCGCCATTGGCTGATTAAAAAATGGGACTCAGCAGCCGAAGGAGTACCCCAAATTCTTTTTTCTAAAAGCTATTGCAGGTTTTTTTTAGGTCTTGATCACATAACAATTATTTTTCCATATAAGGCTGCCAGTTGACCAGGATGTATTTCTGCTTTCCATTTTCCAGACGGGATAAAAAGCCGAATTCATATACGAAAAGATATTTTTTCACAAAAATTAGAAAGTGCGCGTTTTTTCTATAACCTAAAATGATTAATTACCAAAAACAACAAAACCCCTGGATTTCCAGAGGTTTCGTGGTGATCGCGCCAGGATTCGAACCTGGGACCGCCTGCTTAGAAGACTCATTTTTTAAGTTCATTTCTTTATAATAAAGAATGTATTTAATTGATTTACAATTATTTAATAAAACTTGAAATCGTTTAATGTCATCTGGTGTGAAGAAAAAGTGTGCGTAAAGTGTGCGTAATTTTGCTTAGATTTATAATAAATAAATTGCTATGGCACGAGCAAGATTAGTTTTAGATACCCGGAAAGGATCCAGAAGCAAAGTAGATGGTTTATATCCCTTGGCAGTTAAAGTTTTTCATAGAAAAGCAAGGCTTATTCGTCTATCTTGTTCAACTTCAAGAGTTGGATGGGATGAGAACAATATGATTTTGAAAAAATCAGTTTTTGCAAATAAAGATTTAGACTGTGATACAATAAACAAGTCAAACTACAATAAATTACATGCTGCTAAATCTTTAATAATTGAGCTAGGAAAAACTATAAATGATATAGATGTTGATCGATTGGTTGAGTGTATTAAGGAGAAATGGGATAAGAAACTTGATTCTGAATTAAGAAGAAATCTTGACAATGAAGTAACGATAAACGAGTGGTCCGAAGTTCTGATAAAAAGAAAACTGAAAGAGCAAAAGCCAGGAACTGCACAATGGTATAGAGGAGGAGTAGCGGCCATTACGAAGTTTAACCATGGCAAACCGGTAAAATTCCATGAGATCACAGTAACTTTTTTGAAAAATTTTGAGGTAGAACATAAGGCCAAAGGAACTTCTCTTAATGGTATAAGTGTTTATCTGAGAGCAGTGAGAGCGATTTATAATTATGCTATTCAGGAGGAATGGTATGAGCCTATTAAACACCCTTTCAGTACATACAAAATTCCTACAACAAGACGTACTAAGAAAAAAGCCTTATCTAAAGAGAAAATAATTGCAATAAGAAACCTGCAATATGAAGAAGGAACTAATCTCTGGCATTCCAGGAATTATCTTCTATGTATGTTTAATTGTCGAGGTATGAATTTCATAGATCTAGCGAAATTAAAAATCAAAGATATAGCTGAAAATCGTCTATACTATGGAAGAAGTAAAACAGGGGATCGTTTATCAGTTAAAATGACAAACGAATTTCTCGAAATACTTAAATACTACATAAAAGGTAAAACTAGAGATGAGTTTATATTTCCCATTGGATATGATGGTTCTGTAGAAAATTTCACACGATACAAATCGAGCCGGAGGTTAAGTAATAAATTATTTAAGATAATCGCAGAGGATGCAGGAATTGAAGAAAAAATCACCACTTATTATATAAGACATTCCTGGGCAACAATTGCAAAAGAAATGGGAATATCTACAGAAATAATTAGTGAGGGATTAGGGCACCATTCACTAAAAACCACTCAGATTTATCTAAGAGATTTTGATAATAAAGTACTCGATGAAGCCAATGATTTAATTGTGTCATAGATAACAGAATTGCAGAGTCACTTCTTAGCCTAGATGTTTGGAGAAAATTATAAAAAAGTAGCTACCCCAATTTAAGAAATTTTATTTTGGAAATCGCCCGCCTTCCATTAAGTGTATGGATGAGATCCAAAGCTTCTGATCTATTTCTAATCCTATTTTTGCATTCCCGGAGAAACAAGAAACCGGTCTAACCGCATTCTACATTTCTTCTTTGGGATTGAGTTTGTTTTTTACCGCTGTTAAAAGAAAAAAGTTGAGTTATTAGATCCCGTTCAGCACATTCCCACTCCATTCCGCAGAAAAAGCTCCATTACGGGCAAAGAGCTTCACTTAGAATATCATGGACCCCATCCCCAATTTTTCTTCTCCATTTCGTTAACCCGGTCCGCTTCGCCGGAAACGGGACACTGCATTCCAATCCAAAATTGGGTATGGAGTCCGCCGAATCGGAATTCCATAATTGCTTTTAGTTCCGCTTCCTGTGTTTTGGTATTTCAATAAGTCTTAGAACTACTTCCGTACCTCCGCTGTCCCTTTCCTTTTTTTGTAAGCAAAATACCAACATTTGAAAGTTGACGGACTGCATAAGCCAGTCGTACCTCCTTTTTATAAGTCCTAATCAATTTCAAATGTTGAAAACTGTATCAGCAACAAAAAAAGGTAACAGCGAAGGCACTACGGGAAGTAAATCTAAAATGAAGATCATGAAATCACATCAAAACATCCAAAAAGGAAGCGCAACTAAAAAACAAAAAAAGGAAAACGCTCAGGATACAATAAGTAAATCTGTTTTAAATGTTCGAAGGGTTCGGACAATCATTCATTAACCTCGTCTGTCGTTAAGCCAGACCTTAAATACTTTTATTATGAGTACTATTAGAAATCACGTACAGTTAATTGGAAATGTCGGTCAGGATCCAACAGTTACCAACCTTGAAAGCGGCAGGAAAGTAGCTAATTTTTCACTTGCCACTAATGAGTATTATAAAAACTCAAAAGGGGAGAAGGTGCAGGACACTCAATGGCACAATATCGTAGCCTGGGGAAGAACTGCAGAAATCATCGAAAAATATGCTACAAAAGGAAAAGAAATCGGCGTGAGTGGAAAATTGAAATCCCGAAGCTATGAGGATAACGAAGGTACAACACGCTATGTAACTGAAGTAGAAGCCAGCGAAATTCTTTTGTTAGGTGTAAAAAATGGCAATAATCCAGCCGAGTAAAAAATAAGAGGGCGTTCCCGTGGAAAGTAGCGCCCTCTTCCATTATTCACTTTAAATCAAGATCACAATGAAAACTAAAGTTAACGAAATATCGATAAAATATCAGGGAAATTTCAAGATCTCTCAGGCGCCTCTAATAACTTCTTCTTTTAGTGCAACCGAAATAATTTTTAACTCATGGAATAAAGACCAGATTGGCCTTCAGGAGTGTTTTAAGGTAATGTTATTAAATAATGCTAATAAAGTAAAGGGTATTTATGAAGTCTCTACGGGGGGAATTACCGGTACTATGGTGGATCTTCGAATCCTTTTCGCTGTTATACTTAAAAGCCTTACTACTGCCGTGATCCTTGCT
>NZ_JAVRHM010000012.1:0-156371 GCF_031846525.1 Autumnicola patrickiae | reverse complement strand
TAATTCTCTGGTTGGTTACTTCTTTGAACTTGCCACCATCTTCTTAATCCCCATTATTTTAGAAATAGCTTTAAGAATAAGTGCTTTCTGAACCACCGATCCAAATAGGTCACTACCAATAACCTTAGGTGAAATATTAGACTTCACTTGATCTACGCTTAATTTTACTTCTTCCTTATCTATATCTGTCTGAAGTTTTAATATCTTCAGATCTCTGTCAACTTGATCGTAGGAAGTGTATCTCTTTTTCATATCAATTTATTTAAAAAAGGATTCAGACGCCTTGGTTAAAATAAACTGTCCGATCTTCTTTCTTAAGAGTAAAATTAGGATTACTAATAGCAAATAAAATCCACCCACAATCCAGAATCCTGCACTGGGTGAATCTAATGCTGCGCTAATAGCAACTGCGCCTGCAATGGAGAGAAAAATTAAAGCGAACACTCCAAAGAAAAATATAAGTAAAAGGTTCACTACAGCAGTAACCCCCTTTACTCCACCTTTAAAGGCTTTTAATTTAAAATATTCGGCGTTGCTTTTGGAATAGGATTTAATATTTCCCTTTAATTCCTCTATGCTTTCGCTTAATTTTTCAAATGCCATAAGTTAAATTATAGTACTGCTTTTCCTGTTGTACCTGGTTTACCTACAACTGGTTCTCCGGGCTTAACCTGGCCAGATGTCGTATTTTCTGAGGTACTTAAAGAACCAGAACCTCCACTATTCGCTTCTCTTTGCAATTTCGCATTTTGCTTCTTTAATTCTTCAAGTTTTGATTCTAAAGCAGATAAAATATCATCTGCCTTATAGCTGGCAGAAGAAAGTGTTTCTTCAAGACGGCTTTCAAATTCAGCACGAGCCTTTTTTGCCTTTTCTGTAAGGTTAGATGAAGTTTCTTTGTACTTCTTATTTAGATCTTTTTGAGCTTTTTCAGCATCTCTTTTTAGTTTGCTTCTGGTTTCTTCACCACTACCCGGAGCATATAACAGTCCGATCCCTGCTCCAATAGCAGCTCCTGTAAGTAATGTAAGAAAAGTGCTTCCTGTATTTGCCATAGTTGTTTTGTTGATTTAGTTATTAATAACCACAAATATAAGGGAATAGCATCTCTGGCGCTGTTAATAACCGGTTAATATGTATATTTCCTTTGCTAAAATATTCTTAATTAAGACCGCTGCACAGCCTTAATTTCCAGACTTTTTAGCCCAGGAATCTCTTAGCGTGACTGTTCTGTTGAACACCAGGTTTTCTTTAGTAGAATCTTTGTCGACACAAAAATAACCTATGCGCTGGAATTGAAATTTGTCCTGTACCTGCGCTTCCTGAAGGCTTGGTTCCAAATAACCTTTTATGACTGTGAGAGATTCTGGATTAATAAGATCTACAAAATCCTTTTCCTTATTGGCATCAGGAGCTTCTTCCGAAAATAGCCGGTCATATAGCCTTACTTCAGCCTCAATAGCGTGCTTTACAGAAACCCAATGTAGTGTGCCCTTTACCTTCCGCAGCGATTCGGGAGTACCGCTACCACTTTTGCTTTTAGGATCGTATGTACAGTGAATTTCAATAATATTTCCGTCATCATCCTTTACAACCTCTTCACCTTTGATGATGTATGCATTTTTTAACCTTACTTCTTTTCCAAGGGTAAGCCTGAAGAATTTGCGATTAGCACTTTCTTTAAAATCTTCCTGTTCGATATAAAGCTCCCTGGAAAATGGCAATTTTCGAGTTCCTGCACTTTCATCTTCGGGATTGTTCTCTGCTTCCAGCCATTCTTCCTTACCTTCCTCGTAATTCGTAATCACAAGTTTTACAGGATCCAAAACAGCCATAACACGCGGTGCAGTTTTATTAAGATCTTCCCTGGCGCAAAACTCAAGATGAGCTACGTCAATAATATTTTCTCGCTTCCCTACTCCAATTGATTCAGCAAAATTACGAATAGAATCTGGGGTATAACCTCTTCTTCTTAATCCCGAAATGGTAGGCATTCTTGGATCATCCCACGAATTCACAATTCCCTTTTCTACCAGTTGCAGCAATTTTCTCTTGCTCACAACGGTATGACTCAAATTTCTACGGGCAAACTCTCTTTGTTTGGGTAAAAATTCTCCAGGTTTGCTCACTTTGTCCAGGAACCAGTTATACAATTCTCTATGCGGAAGAAATTCCAACGTACAGAAAGAGTGCGAAACCTGCTCGATAAAATCGCTTTCACCGTGTGCCCAGTCGTACATTGGATAAATTTTCCAACTGTCTTTTGTGCGATGGTGGCTTTTGTGTAAAATCCTGTACATTACAGGATCGCGCATTAACATATTTGGAGAAGTCATATCTATTTTAGCCCGTAAAACATGAGCACCTTCAGCTGTTTCACCGTTCTTCATTTGCTCAAATAGCTCCAGATTCTCTTCTACGGAACGTTTACGGTATGGACTTTCTTTTCCAGGTTCTGTTGGTGTTCCTTTTTGATCTGCAATTGCTTCTGAAGCCTGGCTATCCACATAAGCATAACCATTTTTGATAAGCTTCACCGCCCAGTCATATAGCTGCTGGAAATAATCTGAAGCATAACATTCCTTTGCCCATTTAAAGCCTAACCATTCCACATCACGTTTAATGGCATCTACATATTCCTGTTCTTCTTTTATAGGATTAGTATCGTCAAAACGTAAGTTCACAGGCGCATTATACTTCTCCCCCAGTCCAAAATTTAGACAAATGGAAGAGGCATGGCCTATATGCAAATAACCGTTTGGTTCTGGCGGGAAACGAAATTTTAGATCTTCATTTTTATATTCAGATTTTAAATCTTCTTCTATAATTTGCTCAATGAAATTGAGGGATCTTTTTGCTTCAGACATAGTTGTATTTAAATAATAAACAAAGTTACCAAAAATAAGATGTCCGCGAATGCTCAGGACAATTAAGAATATATAATTTTACTTCAATAATTTAAATCGGAAATTAATATAGTAGCAGAAACTTCTTCAGCAGTTATATTTGTAAAAAAATAATAGTGGGAAAAATTAAATTAAAGAATATTAGAGTATTTGCATATCATGGTTGCCTGATTGAAGAAGGTAAAATAGGTAGTGATTATCGTGTAGATTTAACTGTAAATGGGGATTTATCTCACTCTTCTAAAACTGATAATCTGGAAGATACCATAGATTATGTTCATTTAAATAAAATAGTGAAGGAAGAAATGGCTATACGTTCCAAATTGCTTGAAAACGTGGCAGAAAGGATCATTAATCGTACTCTTGAAGAAATCCTTCTTGTGCAGAAGGTGAAAGTCGAAGTTTCTAAAATTAACCCACCAATTGGAGGAAATGTTGCCATGGTTACAGTTAGCAGAAGTAAATCCCGCTAGATATTAGTTTTAGAAATTAAATTTTTATTACATTTGCCATCCAGAAAAAATGGCATCGTGGCCGAGTGGCTAGGCAGAGCTCTGCAAAAGCTCGTACAGCGGTTCGAATCCGCTCGATGCCTCAAAAAGCTTCCTTGTAACCAGGGAAGCTTTTTATTTTTCAAGCAATTCCTTTAAATCTCCAGATGTTCACTAATGATATCCCGAAAATTGCCATTTTCAGCAATAGTCTCAATTTGATCTTTTATATCGCCAGCCTGATCTGGAAAAGCTCCCTGGAAAATAAGAATTCCCCCAAAGAATATAAGTAGAACACTAATCCCTCTCTTCATATAATAGATGCGATTGGGTGTTAATTGATGATTCAGTTTTTTGGCAAGAAGGATTTTGAAAATATCAATAATTAGATAGGTTCCTAATACTGAAGAGAAAAATAGGATAATGCGATTGGTTTCCATGTCCATTTTTGGCGTAAAAACGATTACCAAACCCAACCAGAAGCCGAGTACTCCCACATTAATGAAATTGAGCAGAAAGCCTTTTGCTGCCAGCCCCAGGTAATCACTTTTACTGAGTTTCCTGATTTCTGGAGTTTCATCTTCTTCTCTATGAAAAATCCTTTTGGTTCTAATAAAACTCATTAAACCGTAAGTGGTAAGGATAGCACCTCCAAAAATAAAGAGGGCAGGATCATCTTTTATACTATTAAGAAGCTTGTTAGTACTGAAATAAGCTATAAACAAAAAAACAATATCTGCCAGAATCACTCCCATATCCAGGGCAAATGCCGCTCTAAAACCTTTTATAGCCGCAGTTTCCAGTAAAACAAAAAAAACAGGTCCAAATAAAAAGGCCAAGAAAAGACCTAATGGAAGACCTGCTAAAATATCCTGTAACATAATCTATATATGTTCCGCAAATTAAATGCTTCAGTTTCTTCTTATAATTTTTCCGCCGAGAAATGTTTGCTTATCAATAACTTCAGGATCACCATAAACGTTTACAGTTCCGCCTGCGCGTACTTTAGCTGTAACTTTATTTGAGGCATTAATATCTCCTACTCCACCGGCACTTACCTCTATTTCTACATTTTCAGATTTTAAATTTCCTGCATGGAATTTTCCTCCGGCCCTTATCGTCACCACCTGATTCACCGTTTCACCTTCTACCTCAATTTCCCCTCCCGTAAAAGCTTTGGAATTTAAATCCTTAACATCAACATTAGCAAAAATTAAAGATCCTTCCTGTACCTGCAATTCAAATTCCTGTTGCTCAATTTTATCCTTCAGTCGTATGGAAGAACTCTGAAATGCGTTTAGTTTTTGCAACTCATTGTAATAAATCTTTATCCTGGTATTATCCCGTTTCCAGATATTATCCAGCTTCATTTTTACCTTCAGGACCCCGTCTTCAGCGGTAATAGTAACTTCTTCCTTACTCTGCCCGCCTATAATGGCTCTATTGTTATCCCCACGAATGAGTTCAACTTCTAGTCCGTTATAAACTTTTACTTCTGAAAAATTTTCTAATTCCTGAACGATATCCTGCGCTGAAAGCATGCCGCTGAACAGCAACAACAGAAAAGTTATCTGTTTCATCTGAAATTATTTGTTTTCGACTTCTTCTTTTAATCCAAGTAAATTAAAATCGAGATGACGTTTAAGCAAATCGGCATTTTTAACGTTTACATAAACTTCATCTCCTAACTGGTAAGTTTTCTTAGTCTTCCTGCCTACTACAGCATAATTTTCCTCATCAAATTCGTAATGATCATCTTTTAAATCCCTTAACCTGATCATTCCTTCACATTTATTTTCGATAATTTCAACAAAAATACCCCAATCTGTCACTCCGGAAATAACCCCAAGAAAGTCTTTGTCCTGGTGATCCTGCATAAATTTAACCTGCATGTATTTAATGGAATCCCTTTCGGCACTGGTAGCCAAACCTTCCATATCACTGCTATGGTGACATTTTTCTTCATATTCATCCTGACTGGCAGTAGGATTATTGTCCAGATAACGCTGCAATAATCTATGCACCATTACATCGGGATAACGTCTTATAGGGGAAGTAAAATGTGTATAAAAATCGAAGGCCAAACCGTAATGGCCAATATTTTCTGTCCCGTAATACGCTTTACTCATGGTTCTGATAGTAAGTGTATCTACCATATTTTGCTCTTTAGTACCCTGAACATCCACAAGAAGTGAATTTAAAGAAGAAGCAATAGAATTTTTGTCCTTCAAATTAAGTTTATGTCCAAACTTTGAAACTATAGTCTGTAGTGATGCCAGCTTAGCATCATCAGGCTCGTCATGACAACGATACACAAAAGTCTTTTTAGGATCTTGTTTTCCTATAAACTCTGCTACTTTTTTATTGGCCAGCAGCATAAACTCCTCAATAAGTTTATTGGCATCTTTTGAAGTTTTAAAGAATACACCAACAGGTTCATTTTGTTCATCAAGTTGGAATTTCACCTCTACCTTATCAAAAGAAATTGCTCCTTCGCGCATTCTGCGGGAGCGCATTATTTTTGCCAGTCCGTTAAGCTCTGTAATCGCTTCTACAATTCTGTCATCAGCTTTATAAGCATCTTCTTTTATCGAAATGCCAGCAGGAATATCTCCTCCCCTGGTTTCGATAATATGTTGGGCTTCTTCATAAGCAAAACGAGCATCTGAGTAGGTTACGGTCCTCCCAAACCATTGTTCTACAACTTTTGCGTTCTTATCTATCTTAAATACTGCGGAAAACGTGTATTTTTCTTCGTTTGGTCTTAAAGAACAGGCATTGTTGGAAAGAATTTCGGGTAACATGGGAACTACCCTATCTACCAGATATACAGAAGTTGCTCTTTCATAAGCTTCTTCGTCCAGAATTGTATCGGGTTGAAGGTAGTGTGAAACATCTGCAATATGGATACCTACCTCAAAATGCCCATTATCGAGCTTCTGAAAACTAAGTGCATCATCAAAATCCTTGGCATCTTTAGGGTCTATCGTGAAGGTTAAAACGTCCCGCATATCTCGACGCTTTTTAATCTCAGACTCCTGGATAGAAGTATCTATCTGATTTGCAAACTCTTCAACCTCTGATGGGAAATCGTGGGGAAGTCCATATTGGGCCAAAATTCCGTGAATTTCTGTTTGGTGCTCTCCCGGAGTACCCAGTACTTTAGTTATTTTTCCGAAAGGAGAATCGGCTTTTTCAGGCCATTCCTCTATTTCTACAACGACTTTATCTCCATCTTTCGCATCCTGAATTTTGTTCTTCTGAACGAAAATATCAGTGTACATTTTAGGATCATCAATTTTTACAAAGCCAAAGTCTTTTTTAAGATCTAGAATTCCGACAAATTCGTTTCTTTTTCTGTTAATAATCTTTGTTACCTCCCCTTCAGACTTCTTCTTTCTTCTGTTGTTGTAGACATAAATTTCTACTTCATCGCCATGAAAGGCAGTGTTAAGATAATTTTGGGGAATAAAAACATCATCTGCTAGATCTTCAACCATTACATAACCAAATCCCTTTGTGGTCATGTCCAGTTTTCCTGTGTAGTAATTCTTACGCCCTTCTATTTTAAATTTCCCGCGTTCTACCTGTTCAATTTGCTTCTTTGCAGCTAATTGTGCAAGGTGTTTGGTAATTTGATTCCTGCTTCCGGGATCGTCTACTCCTAAAATTGATGCTATTTGTTTGTAGTTATATGCTTTACCTACGTTTTTACGTAGGATATCTATAATTTTCTTGGATAGGTCACCAAGATTTTTGGTAGAGCTGCTTTTCTTCTTTTTCTTCATAAATTATTTAAACCATAAAATTACAGCTTAAAAATTACATTAAAGATTTTTATAAGCAAAGTTTTGTGAAACAGCTAACCCGACACGTCTAAGTATAAGTATCAGGCACTCCAAAACTTAGGTAGTAAGAATATTAAAAAAAATTCGTAAAGTGTTATAATTATCTTAATAAATCCCTAATTTTGTAGTTCTATCTCTCCCCTTTGTTATGACAATTAAAAGACAATAGTATGGGACTGAGTAAATCAAATAAGGTATCACTTCTTTTCTTTTTTATATTCATTTTAGGAGTGATTGGATTTGTCACTTACATTAATTCATCACTTGATAAAAACTCCAGTGCAGATCCTATCTTCTCTCCTGATGATCTGCAAAATACCTCTTTAACCATTCAGGATTAAGTATTATATTTATAAGGCTATTTTTTCCTGCTATGAAAAATTTTAGTTGCCTTGCAACCTTCACTTATCCTCATGAATACCTGGTAATCCAGTCCATTTTTAATCAGGAAAATATACGTTATTTTCTTCAAAATGAGACTCTTATAGGTATATTCCCTTACTATTCCAATGCCTTGGGTGGAATAAGGCTTATGGTTCACCCAGAAGATATAGATCAGGCTAAAAAAATCCTCGATTCATTTACAGACAGATCTTCGCATTTAAAAATAGTATAGTTGTTAACAGCTATTATTATATTATTTATTTCTTCTTTTTTAAAAATCTAAAAATGTAGGTGATTATAGTGTGTTAATTTGTAGAACAATTTTTTCAGTAATTGTTTGTTATTTCACTTGTGATTTTTTCATAACAGTTTATCAACATAAATAAAGAATTATAAAGTCTTGATACTCTTATGACTTTAAGATTTACTTAACAGATGTAAATAATCAAATGTTAATATAAATATTCACTTTTTTCCAAAAAATATATGTTTATAACGTGAATTTATATGATGATAAGTTGCGCAAAAAAGAACGAGTTAATTTTTCATTATCCCGGTTATTTTTTGCTATTGAAATTATATTCTTCTTCACCAAAAAAGATTGTGAGATTCTCATCCCATGTTATCCACATAGTAGTGTCGATTAGAAGTACCTGAAAACAAAGGATTTTCAAAAAGTAATTAACAATTGAAAAAGTGTAGGTTAATAAGGCTTTTTTTACCTTTGTTTCTCTAATAATATAAAGATGAAAATAGCAATAGGAAACGATCACGCAGGTACTACCTACAAAGAAAAAGTAGTGGAATATCTTGAAGATAAAGGAATTGAAGTTATTAACTATGGAACAGATTCTGAAGATAGTGTAGATTATCCAGATTTTGTCCACCCCGTAGCCAAAGATGTTAGTGACAAAAAAGTTGATCTTGGTATCATTATATGTGGTAGTGGGAACGGGGCGAATATGACTGCGAACAAGCATCAGGCTATACGTTCTGCGCTTTGCTGGACTGCTGAAATTGCAGAATTAGCACGTAGCCACAACAATGCAAATATCCTAAGTGTGCCGGCACGATTTGTCTCTGTTCACCAGACAATAGATATGGTCGATACTTTTTTAAATACAAAATTTGAAGGAGGACGGCACCAGGATCGGATAGATAAAATACCTTCAAAAGAATAAATGGGGCACTATCATAGCCATAGTCACTCTCATGAGGTGCAGGGGAAAAACCTGCTAATTTCCATTTTTCTTAATATAGGTATTACAGTTGCACAAGTAATAGGGGGTCTCTTAAGCGGAAGCCTGGCCTTACTTTCTGATGCATTACATAATTTTAGTGATGTTGTCTCCCTTGTAATAAGCTATATTGCTAATAAACTTGTAAAAAAAGAGGCATCTTTAACCCGTACTTTTGGTTTAAAAAGAGCTGAAATTATTGCGGCTTTTGTAAATGCCGCTACACTAATAGTTGTAGCTGTTTTGTTAATAAATGAGGCCGCACATAGATTTCAGGAACCTCCAAATATTAATTCCAGTCTTGTTATCTGGCTATCATTACTGGCTATAGCGGGAAACGGTTTTAGCGTTCTTCTTCTAAAGAAAGCTAGTAGCACTAACATGAATATGCGTTCTGCATATCTTCATCTCCTAACAGATCTTATGGCTTCTGTAGCAGTTTTAATTGGTGGGATTTTAATGAAATATTTTCAGCTATTCTGGATAGACAGTGTTCTTACCCTTGCCATAGCTATTTATCTGATTGTTGTAGGATGGGACCTATTAAAATCTTCGGTAAGGGTGTTAATGTTATTTACACCAGATGATCTTGCTCTGGAAGAAATTGTAAAGAAAATTAGTGAAATTCCTGAAGTGAAAAATGTGCATCATGTGCACGTTTGGCAGTTAAACGAGGAAGAAACACATCTGGAAGCTCATATAGATTTTAATGAGGATATTTCCCTGTCTCAATTCGATATTATATTGGATAAAATTGAGGATTTGGTTTACCACGATTTCAACATTAACCACGTAAACATACAACCGGAATTTGGTAAATGCGATGATAAAGATCTTGTTGTACAGGATTAAAAATTAAAATGAATGAAAATAGAAGTCAAGCGTTTTCAGCAATTAACTACAGAAGAATTATATCAAATTTTGCAGTTACGCTCTGAAATTTTTGTGGTTGAGCAGGATTGTGTTTACCAGGATATAGATGGAAAGGATCAAAAAGCACTACATGTTTTAGGTTATAAAGACAACCATTTAGCGGCTTATACCCGTTGTTTTGATAAAGGTTTTTATTTTGAAGAAGCCTCTATAGGACGAGTTTTGGTAAAGGAAAACCAACGAAGACATAACTACGGACATAAAATAATGGAAGCATCTATAGAGGCAGTAAGAGAACACTTTAAAACGGCAAATATCAGGCTGTCCGCTCAACAGTATCTTATAAAATTCTATAATAGCCACGGATTTTCAACAACCGGTGAAGGTTATCTTGAAGATGGAATTCCGCATATAGCCATGGTAAACTCTTAAATTATTTCAGAATTTCAGAGTAACGTTGTTGATTTTTGAGTATTTCCTGAGCCTCAATTATTTCAGGATTGTGGACCACATAATAATCATAAAGGCCTTCTTTGTAGAAATATCTTTTAATAATTTCATCTGTAAGTAAACTGGTTATTTCAGGTTTTTTTTCTTCCAGTTCCTTTGTTTTATACTTTTCAATTTCAGAAAAAATATTTTTGTATTCCTGGATGATTTTATCTTCAAAACCTTCTTTTTGCGCCGTTAACAGCACTTCTTCCAATTCCTTTTCTGTGTTAGTTTGATAATAGAACCCTGAAGTTTCTAAAAATTTCCTGAAAGCGTCGTAATCATCTTGGGTTAATCTAAAATCCTGAAGGTTTTCCAAATCGTGCTCATAGTAAAATTCTGTGGCGAAATCAAAAATGGCTGACTGTGTTAACAAAGCCTGAGTGATTCCACTATATTCAGAAGTTTCCAGACGTATATCTGGTAATATTCCGCCACCATCAAATACTGTTCTGCCGTTTCTTGTGGTGAATTGATTGTAATCTTCAGTCTTTGTTCTAATCGCATTTCCTTCTTCATCCCTGCTGCGATAATCCAAAGCCTGGATACATCTTCCGCTGGGGGTATAATACCTGGAAATGGTAACTTTTAGCTGTGTACCATAAGCAAGTTCTTTTGGTCGCTGGACCAGTCCCTTCCCAAAACTTCTTGCGCCAATTATTACACCACGATCCAGATCCTGAATGGCTCCAGCCACTATCTCACTTGCAGAAGCACTTCTACCATCCAGAAGAACTACCAATGGAATTTTTGTATCAACTGGCTCCTTCTGTGAAAAATATTCTTTATTATACTTTTCAATGACAGATTTGGTAGAAACAATTAGCTCACCTTTATCAACAAAAATGTTGCTGACATTTATTGCTTCAGAAAGAAGTCCGCCGGGATTTCCTCTAAGATCAAGAATAATTTTTTCGGCACCTTTATTTTTTAAATCTTTTAGAGCTCTTGCAGTTTCCACAGAAGCTTTAGCATTAAACCTGGATAAGACAATATAGCCGCTGTTATCTTTTAATAATTTGTAAAACGGAACAGCCTTTAAATTCACAGATCCACGGGTAAGGGTTGTGGTTTTTATTTCTCCCTGTCGTCTATAAGTGAAATCTACTGTAGAATTATCTGCGCCATTTAGCAGTTCTCCCGCATCTTCTTCAAAGTCTGATACGTTGATATTCCCTATTTTAATTATTTCATCTCCTGCCTTTAATCCGGCTTTATCTGCAGGGTAACCTTTATAGGGTTCAACAACAGTAATAGCATCTTTTCCCATCTTTATGGTAGCCCCTATTCCGGTATATTCACCTGTATTATTAATTCGTGCCGCTTCCACGTCCTGTTCATTCCAGTAATTGGTATAAGGATCCAGATCCTGCAGCATGGCTTTAATGGCTGTATCCATTAACTGCGGGGGATTTGTTTCATCAACATAATTCATGTTGATTTCCTTAAAAAGGGTAGTAAAAATTTCAATTTGTTTAGCAATTTCAAAAAAGTCTGTTTTAAAACTTACGCTGCTAAAAAATATTACAATACCAATTGCGAGAACTCCTGCTCTTTTACCTAATTTTCCCATTTCTCTTTCTCTTTAAATTTCCCTATTAATTTCTCCATAGCTTTAAAAAGTTCTTCATAACCCATTTCTTTAGGAGTCATATAGAGAATCATAAAAGCATAAGAAGTCCCGGATGTATTGGTTACAAGATACTTATTTTTTCGATAAGCCTCACGCATTAAACGCTTTATACGATTGCGTTGCACTGCTGTTTTTACTATTCTTTTAGGAACAGAAACCCCCGTTTGAAACTGCACATTCTGTGTGTTCTCCAGCGGTATATAGATTAGCCGTAACGGAAAACTTTTCACTGATTTTCCACTTTGAAAAAGAGCTTCAATCAGCTTTTTACTCTTAAGTTTTTCTTTTTTTCCGAAGCTTTCATCCATGGGTCAAAAATAAGCATACAATTAAATCTGTTCCTTCGGAATCTCTTTTTTATGATCAAAAAAAGCCTGAAAGTAATTATTGTTGTTCAAAAGATATTCCGAAATCTATTTAGAAACAGAAATATCTTCTGAAGTAACAAATAAAACCTCCAGGCTTTCAGCGTAAGCTTTAGAAATTATCTATTCGTTAGAATTTTCTAATTCTGTTCCGTATTGGTTATTATTTCTGTCTATATCTGCCATTAACTGGGACTCATCTATAACTATGGACGATATTTGGCTTTTTTCGGCATCGATTTTTAAATCATAAGTGGGGTAAGCCCAGGCCCAGTCATCTTTCACAGTTCTGTTTGTTTCACCAGAAGCAGGTTTTTCCCATCTCATTATCTGCAAAGGAATGTAAAAAAGTTCTTCTTCACCATCGTTATAAGTAACGGTAACCTCTACCGGCATTGGCATAGCTCCATTTCTTTTTAAAGTGATATTGGTGGAGTCTCCTTCAGATTCAACAGATTCTATAGCGTAATCTATGACGTTTGTGGTACGTGTCCAGTCGGTTAAATACCAATCAAGTTCTGCTCCAGATAGCTTTTCAGCAATCCTTATAAAGTCGTTTGGAGTTGGATGTTTAAATTTCCACTCGTCGTAGTATCTTTTTAAAGTTTTCTGAAGATTTTCTTCGCCAATTATATATTCTAATTGGGCAAGGAAAACAGCACCTTTGGAATATGCTGCAGCACCATAGGCAAAATTATAATTGTAACGATCTGCATGAGTAGATTGAGGCTGTTCCACACCACTTTGGGCCAACTGATAATAACTGCGATAAGAACCTGTATGTGGGTTTTCCTCATTCGTGTTCATTACTTCATTCATAGCTTCGTCTGAAATGAAGGAAGTAAAACCTTCGTCCATCCATTCGTGTTTAGACTCATTGGTGGCTAATAGATGCTGAAACCAGGCATGTGCAAGCTCATGTGCGGTAACTCCCACTAGGCTTCCAAAACTTCTTTCGCCCGTGATAAGTGTTAGCATGGCATATTCCATACCACCGTCTCCACCCTGAACTACAGAATATTGATCCCATGGATAGGGTCCTATATGCTCATTGAAGAATAACAGAAGTTCTTCGGTTTTTGGCTGAAGGTTTTTCCAGTTTTCCTTAATTTCAGGATTATCCTTATAAAGAAAATGAAGCACCGTACCATCTTCTGCGGTTAACTTTTCATGTATATATCCGGGATCTGCTGCCCAGGTGAAGTCGTGAACTTGTGGAGCAACAAAGTGCCAGGTTAGGTTTTTACCTTTGTTTCTATTAACAGTTGTTCCTTCTTCTTCATAACCATAACCAATTTCATCTGCGTTCTGAAGGTATCCAGTGCTTCCAAGGATATAATCTTTATCTATGGTAATTTTCACATCATAATTACCCCATACTCCATGAAATTCCCTTCCGATATATGGATCTGCGTGCCATCCTTCAAAATCATACTCTGCTAATTTAGGATACCACTGGCTCATGGAAAGTGCAACACCTTCAGCACTGTTTCTTCCTGAACGACGGATTTGTAAAGGTACCTGGCCTTCAAATCCCATTTTAAAAGTGGTTTTCTCTCCCGGAAGAATTGGTTTTTCAAGATTTACTTCCAGCACGGTTCCCACCTCTTCAAATTGAAGATAATTGCCATTTTGAGAGAGTGATTTAACTCTTAAATACCCGATTTCATCTGACTCTAATTTAGAAATCCTACTCTCATACTGCGGATTCTCCCTTGTACCCAGGTTATTGGTCATCCTTGCATCTGGATCTGGAATAGTTTGAAGCCTGATATCCATTTCACTTCCCGGCTGAAAAGCATTAAAATAGAGATGATAAAAAACCTTATTTAGTGTGTCTGGGGAATTGTTTGTGTATTCCAACTCCTGGGTGCCGGTATATTTATAATTTTCAACATCCATCTCCACTTCCATAGTGTAATCTACATGTTGCTGCCAGTAATTAGTATTATTTTGAGCGTTTACTAAGGCAATAGTAAATATGCTTATGCTTAAAAGTATCTTTTTCATCTATCTGAATTTATTAAAAGACTGCTGGTTTTTTGATTTAATAATTTATTTCTTAAAGGTTGGTTTCACCTCTTGATACTTGATCTGCAAGAATAAAGGCATTATACATATTCACCATTTTACCAGATTTTGATAATTCGTTGAAGTTTTTGGTTTTTTGCCCCTGCTCTCCAACTAAGACCATAGTGCCGGTAGCAAGTCCGCTTTGCATAATAATTTGCTTTACCTGTGCCGCGCTTAATTTTGGATAATAAGAGCGTATCATTGCCGCAACACCGCTAACTGCCGGTGCCGCCATAGAAGTTCCCTGCAAGAATTCGTATTCATCATTTGGGGTAGTAGACCAAATTTTACTTCCGGGGGCAAAAACATCTACGTTTGTTCTTCCGAAGTTGGAAAACCCGGAAACCAATCCGGACCCATAATCGAAGTTTAGTGATCCTACAGTCAGGAAATTATTACTAATTTCCTGAGTTGCTTCAGGAGATTGATCATTAGGAAAAACCTGTGTCTGGTCCAGATCTAAACTTTCATTTCCTGCAGCATTTACAATAAGTACGTCATTTTCCGCAGCATATTTTATCGCATCCATCACCCATTCCGGATTTGGAGAAAAATATTTACCAAAGCTGGTATTTATAATTTTTGCTCCATTATCTACGGCATACCTTATGGCAAGTGCAATATCTTTATCATATTCATCTCCATCGGGAACGGCACGTATAGCCATAATTTCCACGTTATTGGCGACACCATCAATACCAATATTATTATCCCGTTGTGCAGCAATAATTCCGGCAACATGGGTCCCATGTTTTACATCTTCCTTATCTGGAGTAGGACCATCTACATCATTATTTCCATAGTTTGTGTCGTTAATATTGTAAGGGTCATCTCCCACTACTGCCCTGCCGTCCAGATCAAGATCAAAATGTGTATCTAACCTTTTGTCATAATACTCAATGGCCTCATCAAGTTCTTTTAAAGCTTCGGGAATATTCTCATTTACATTATTTTGAATTTGACCCAACATTCCTTTATACTGCGCCATTTGCTGATCTTCAGGCTGAAATGCTGAAAGTTCAGCTTTAGTATAATCTTCTTTCCCAAGTTTTGCAGAAACGGCTTTATGAGCTGTAGTAAGCTGTTCCTTTATTTGATTATACTGTTGCTTATTTTGATTGACTTCTGCCAGTTCTTTATTATATTCTTCTTTAGCACGCTGATACATAATATACTCTTCCCGGTCTGCTGTGCTTATGGAGCTGGCGGGTTTTCCGTCATATTTTGGTTTAAGACGTTTATATATACGTACATATTCCATATTCTCTTCTACCGCATCACCAAGAAAGTTCCAACCATGAATATCATCAACATATCCGTTTTTATCATCATCCTTCCCATTTCCGGGAATTTCATCTGAATTCGTCCAGATTACACTTTGCAGGTCTTCATGTTCAATATCAACACCGCTATCTATAACACCTACAATAACTGTTTTACCTTTATGGTTCTGTATAATTTCGTTATAAGTTCGATTAACACTCATTCCTGGAATGGTGTCATATTTTAAATCTGCAGCACTCCAATTCCTGAGTTGAGCTTCAGATAAATCTGTTACTTTTAACGGGATTGAATCTATTCTTTCAATAGGTGTAGATACAAGGCGTGGAGAAGTACTTCCACAAGCGGAAAGCATAGCTGCAGCTGTTAGCGCCAGGAAAGACTTATAAATAGGTATTTTCATAAATTAAATTAATTAAAAACTTCATCAAATTTTAGGGACTTGTCCATTCTCACTCCCTTTTCTGTATGTTTAAGAGTGATAATTTCGTTATTTGCATCATGTTCCATAAATAAAAAATACTCCTCATCTGCTGCTTTGTTCAGGAAAATTTTCTTTTCCGGAAGGGTAAGCAGCGGTCTGGTGTCGTAACCCATAACGTAAGGCAAAGGAATATGACCAGCGGTTGGCAGCAGATCTGCCATAAAAATCAGAGTTTTGCCTTTATATTTTATATGAGGGATCATTTGCTTATCTGTATGTCCATCTACAAATAATGCGCCAAACCCCAGGACATCAGATTCTGCGTAATTTTGTTTATCCCCGTTCCGTTCAAGAAAACGTAATTGTCCACTTTCCTTTATAGGAATAATATTTTCTTTTAAGAAAGAAGCTTTCTCCCGGGCATTGGGCTGTGTAGCCCATAACCAGTGTTTTTCATTGCTCCAGAAACTGGCATTTTTAAAAGCAGGCTCATAACCTGTTTGGTCTTTGTTCCACTGGATAGCACCACCACAATGGTCAAAATGAAGATGCGTCAAAAAGACATCTGTAATGTCATCCCGGTGAAAGCCGTGCTTTTTTAAAGATTTATCCATGGAATGTTCACCCCAGGGATAATAATAGCTAAAGAATTTTTCACTTTGTTTACTTCCCATCCCAGTGTCTATAAGAATAAGTTTATCACCATCTTCTATAAGTAAACAGCGGGCGGCAATATCTATCATGTTGTTGTTATCGGCAGGGTTTGTACGGGACCAGAGACTTTTGGGCACTACTCCAAACATTGCCCCTCCATCAAGTTTAAAATTTCCTGCTTCTATTGGATATAAATTCATGTGGTTTATTTTTAGATTTATTCAATACTACCTATTGAAGGTAAGTTACTATTTCTTCAGGATTAATAGTATCATTATAACGAAATGCCCGCTTATTTCCTTCACTATCGGTTATTAAAATGGGGAGGATACTATTATTATTTCTATGCTCCTTTACCCAGTCGCGGGTAGAAATAGCTTCTTCTATTTCAACAGTTTTTTCTTCAAAATTTCCGGAAGATATCTTTCTTGTCCATGGCTTCAATTCCGTTTTATCTGCAAACATGGAGGTGGCATTAATCCTGTCCAGCATATCGACATCTGCCCCACCTTTTTTAGGTGAAACAAGCACTATTTTGTTAGGTACATAAAAAGCTTCATTTGCTAATTGTGTGGCCAGAAAGTTAATTTCACTGTTATCTGTAAGCGCAATAAAAGTTCCTTTTTCTATAGCTTTGGCATCTTCAAAGGTCTCTTCCCTAAGGATATTGCCGTACATGCTATTAAATCCCTGATTTTTGGCTTCATTCACCAGGTCACGGTTAGCATCTATAATGATCACTTCATTCTTTTCCTGTAGATGTTTTGCCAAATAAAGTCCCAGAGGATTTGCTCCCAGGATGATATAACCGCTCCTGGATTCCTGATGTACCAGTTCTCCCCTGCTACGCAGCCAATTTGTTGTCCAGGTAAGAAATACTGGGACAGTAAGAGTTGTAAAAATAGCCATAAAGACTAAGATTGAAAAAATTTCGGAAGTGATAATGCCCATTTGCAGGCCAATTCCGGCAATAATAATTTCCACGGCTCCCCTGCCATTCATTCCTGTTCCAACAGTGATACCTTCACGCCATCCAAAACCGCTGGGGAGATAGAAAATAGCTGTACCAAAAATCTTACCTATCATTGCTACAAGGGTTACGGCAATTAACATAGCCAGGTCTGTTTGAAATACTTCCAGTGTTACATTAAAACCGGCTGAAACAAAGAAGATAGGCGCCAGAAACCCTATGGAGATATCATGAAAGATATTATTAATTTCTTTTGAAATTTGTCGGTTAAAAACACCATCCCTGATAAATAATCCAGCCATAAATGCACCCAGTATGCTGTGAAGGCCTGCAATTTCAGCAAGTTCAGAAAATCCAAAAACGATAATTAAGATAAGCGTGAAATGAAGGGTACGGCTATTAACATTCGCCTTCATAAGGTAATTTCCCAAAAGCGGAAGAAGATAAATTCCCGCAAGTGCTGTAAAAATGAAAAACAGAATAGCCTTTCCTGCAACCCAAATAAGACCCATGGTATCTATGCTGCCTACATCTACAAAACTTACTATACCCGCAAAAATTATTAATGCAAGAGTATCAGATATTAATGCACCGGCCATTAAAACATAGGCTATTCGGGTATTAAGGAGTTTGAGGTCCACGAGGATCCTGCTCTTTGTGGCCAGAGAAGTTACGGCAACGGCAATAGCTACAAAAACAGCAGCCAGAGGTTCACCTCCAAAATAAATTATGGTATAATATCCTAATGCAAACGGAACTACAAAACCTCCAATAGCTGCCAGAAGCCCGGGCCACGAAGCTTTTCCAAGGTCACGGAAATTTATTTCTATTCCAATATAAACCATTAAAAGAATAATCCCGACTTCAGCTAAAACACTTATCATTTCTGAAGTTTCCAGGATTCCGAAAAGTGCAGGTCCCAGTAAAATTCCTATTACCAGTTCTCCTAAAATAGCAGGATACCCGAGTTTTTTGGCTGCCGAACCCCCTATCCATGCGGCTGCAAGTATGATGAGGAGGTTTAAGATGTTTAATTCTTCCATAATGAACTTTAATCTTTAAAAATGGTTAATGCCTCTTTTTCAAATCCTACGATGCAATATAATCAAAGTGTTTTTAACAAATCTTTGAAAATTATTTCGCCTTTAAAATCAGAAAGTTTTAGTAGTATAGCCAAAAAAGCAAATTTTCGCAGTTTAAAGAATTTTATTAAAAGACAATGAGAATCAAAAACCTGTACTCGTCGTCTTTATTTTTTATTTCAATTTCCTATTCCCTATAAAATATGAATGAGTTCCTAGAAACCCTTCACCATGAGTTCGAATTACCATTAAGCAATCCGGTCCTCATTTTTGCACTTATCCTTTTAATTATTCTTGTTTCACCAATCTTATTGCGAAGAATAAATATACCCGGAATTATTGTTTTGATCGTCTCCGGAATAATTATCGGACCTTATGGGGTAGGCCTTCTGGAACAGAATACGGCAATTGATTTATTCTCAACCATAGGGCTACTGTACATTATGTTTATAGCAGGTCTGGAGCTTGATATGAATCAATTTAAAGTCAATAGGAATAAAAGTTTTCTTTTTGGGCTTTTTACTTTTGCCCTGCCGCTTGCAATTGGATTTCCAGTATGTTTCTATCTCCTTGGATATGATTTTAATGCCAGTTTCTTAACGGCCAGTATGTTTGCTACCCATACATTGCTCACTTATCCTGTAGTAAGCAAAATGGGAGTATCAAAAAATGAAGCAGTGGCCATAACTGTGGGCGGTACTATTTTAACCGATACAGCTGTTTTAATTATCCTTGCGGTAATTATGGGAAATGCCCAGGAAGGGGGCTTAACAGCAGATTTCTGGCTAAAACTTATAATTTCTTTAAGTATTTTTTGTGCCATTATGTTTCTAGTAGTACCAAGAATTGCCAAATGGTTCTTCACCAGTATGGAAAAAGAAAAGCACTCGCACTACATATTTGTTTTAGCAGTTGTGTTTCTTTCGGCCTTTCTTGCTGAACTGGCCGGGGTTGAAGATATTATTGGGGCCTTCCTTGCAGGACTGGCTTTAAACAGGTTAATTCCACACTCTTCTGCTCTTATGAACAGGATTGAATTTATGGGAAATTCGCTGTTTATTCCTTTCTTCCTTATAAGTGTAGGGATGTTGGTGGATATATCTGTAATTTTTAGTGGATATATGGCGATTGTTGTAGCAGCAACTTTATCTATAGTAGCTATTTCAGGAAAATGGCTTGCTGCTTTTTTTACCCAACTGGTGTTTAAATATTCTTCTTCTCAACGTAAAGTCATCTTCGGATTGAGTAGTGGTCATGCTGCTGCTACTCTTGCAGTAATTATTGTTGGTTATAATGCTGAAATTATTGATGAAAATATCCTTAATGGGACAATTATCCTTATTCTGGTCACATCTGTTGTAGCAACTCTGGCTACAGAAAATGCTGCAAAAAAAATGGCTGCAGAGGCTAAAGAAGTTATTCCGGAAGAGATTAAAAAATCAGAATCTTATAAGATGGAGTCAATTTTACTCCCATTAGCCAATATTACTAATCTTGAAAAATTACTCGATTTTTCCATTTTAATTAGAGATAAAAGTAGCTCAAATCCGGTTTCTATCCTTACTGTAGTACCAAACGATGAACAGGCAGAAGTAAATATTGCACAGGCCAGGACAAAACTTGAAGATTTTGTAAAGCAGGCTTCTGCAACAGAGACTGATGTGGATGTTACTGCTACTATAGACAAAGATATTGCCAATGGTATAGCGCGAAAATCCAAGGAAATTATTGCAGATTTAATTGTCATGGGATGGCCTACAAGCTCCGGTGAGAATAAAGTTATTGGTGATAAAATGAGTAAAATTATAAATCAAACTCGAAAAACCATTTTCCTCTGTCAGTCTGATAAACCCTGGGCGACACATCAAACAATTATTGTAGCTGCACCACCACGTTCAGAAGAAATGGACGGTTTTGAATTATGGGTGAAAAAACTGATTAAAATGGCGGAGGAATTAAGTATCCCCATTGTAATGAATTGTACTGCCGAAACGCAATCTGCTATTGAAACTTTTATCGATAAGCTTAATCTAAGGGCACCATTTAGTTTTAACACCTTCAGTAATTGGGAAGATTTTTTAATTATCGCAAAAGATGTGGGACCTGAAGACATACTTATGTTAATTACTGCGAGAAAAGGAACTGTAGCTTATTTACCTATCCTGGAGCAAATTCCCAGGAAAATGGAATCTTACTTTGAAGAAAATACAAAAATTATCGTTTTGCCTCATTAGTAGAACTACCGGTTATTTAATATAACTATTCTTTTATCTTCAGTTTTACTGGATTAGTACGGTATCCAGACTGATTTTTATCAGCAAAAGACATGATTTGCATTAAAAAAAGAATAACTTTCTCCCGATTTATTTTAGCACAGTTCAATTTTTTTAAATGATAGAATTAGCCGCACTTGTAATACTTGGAATATTAGCTCAATGGGTAGCCTGGAGACTTAAAATACCTGCGATTCTACCACTTATTTTAATAGGCATTTTTGTAGGGCCAGTTTCTACCTTACTTTCTGATGATGGTTCCAAGTGGCTTGAACCTATCTGGAATGGAAATGAAGGATTATTTCCAGGTGAAAGTTTATTTTACTTTGTTTCCCTTGCAATTGCCGTCGTTCTCTTTGAAGGTGGTCTAACCCTTAGAAAGAAAGAAGTATCTAATATAGGACCCGTAATCCTGAAATTAATAACCATAGCTGTTGCTGTTACATTTGTGGGAGCAGGATTTGCGGCCCACCTTATTTTTGGATTATCCTGGCAAATTTCCTTTCTCTTTGCCGCCCTTGTTATAGTGACCGGACCCACCGTTATTGCGCCTATTTTAAGGAATATTCCGTTAAAAAAAGATATTTCATCAGTACTAAGATGGGAAGGTATATTAATAGATCCTATAGGTGCATTAATTGCCGTTTTAGTTTTTGAATTTATACGTATTGAAGACGGACAGGATTTTACCAGCAGGGCACTTATGGAATTTGGCCGCATAGTTTTATTTGGTTGCACCTTTGGCTTTGCCTTTGCACATGCTCTTGTTTATGCTATAAAAAAAAATATTATTCCCCATTATCTTCTAAATGTCTTTACCCTTGCCGTTGTAATTGGTGTTTTTGTCTTAGCAGATAATTTTGCCCATGAAAGCGGTTTATTAGCAGTAGTAATCATGGGTATGGTTATGGGAAATATCAATCTCCCTAACTTAAAAGAATTGCTATATTTTAAAGAATCGCTAAGTATACTTCTTGTCTCAATTTTATTTATCCTATTGGCTGCTAATATGCAAATGGAAGAGATGATGCTGGTATTTAATCAGGAGGCATTAATTCTTTTCGCAGCCATAGTCTTTATATTAAGGCCACTGGGAGTATTTTTAAGTTCTATTAATTCCGGGCTAAACTTTAGGGAGAAATTATTTATAAGCTGGGTTGGGCCAAGAGGTATAGTGGCAGCAGGTATCGCATCACTATTTGGTTTAAGGTTGGCAAGACAGGGTGTACCCGGGGCAGAATATATTACACCATTGGTATTTATGGTGGTTCTGGGAACCGTGTTGTTAAATGCTACAACCGCAAGATATGTAGCTAAATTACTGGGCGTTTTCCTCAAAGATTCTAAAGGTATTTTAATTGTAGGCGCCTCTTCTATATCACGTTTAATTGCAAAATATCTACAGGATAACCAAAGACACGTTGTTTTAATTGACAGTAACCCAGATAATGTAAAGAAGGCACAGGATTTAGATATTGAAGCTATTGAAGAAAGTGTTTATTCAGATGATTTATTAAATAATATCGAACTTAATGATATCGGTTACATCATGGCGATGACTGGGAATAGTGATATCAATAAAACTGCAATTTCCAAGTTTTCGAAGCAGTTTGGTGAAAATGGCTCTTTTAGGGTTATCTCTTCAGATGAAATGAATAATCCTGAAAAAAATCCTTCTGAAGGGCTTTTCTCCCATACAGATGATTATATAAAATTAACTGAAGTTTCCAGGGCTTTTCCCACTATACACGAAGTAAGATTGAACAGCCAGTCACATTATGGCGGACTTATTGAAATTTCAAAAACAGATCCTGACATTATACCCTTATTTGTAAAAACCCTATCAGGGGACTTAAAAATAATACCTTCAAACTCTTCTGAAGTAGAAATAGAGGAAGGATATGAACTTGTTTATTTAGGTAAGGAAATCCAGAAGGAAAAACTTATGGAAAACAAAGAGCATTACGAAGAAACAGTCGAGGAGGTAGATAAAAATAAATAAGATTATTCTTTTTCCAGTTCTTCTATAAGTTCATCATTAATTTCCAGGTTATGATAAACATTCTGCACATCATCGTCTTCTTCAAATTTATCTACTAGGGCGAGGATTTTCTTAGAATCTTCAACCGGAAGTTCAATGGTGTTCAAAGGGATCCGCTGTACTTCAGAATTTTTTGGTTCGATGCCTAATTCTTCCAATTTTGAGGACATCAGTCCAAAATCTGTAAATTCTGTGTAAACAGTAATGTAATCATCTTCTTTTTCTATAGTTGTAGCGCCACCTTCTATTAGTTCAAGCTCTAATTCTTCCATATTTCGCTCAATTTTCTCCTTTTCCAGCACAAAAACGCCTTTTTTGTCGAAAAGAAACTCCAGAGAACCATTAGTTCCAAGACTGCCTCCGTTTTTGGCAAATATCGACCTTACAGAGGCAACTGTCCTGTTGGTATTGTCTGTGGTACATTCAATAAAAAAAGCTATTCCGTTGGGACCATAACCTTCGAAGGTAACCAGTTCATAATTGTCGGCATCGGCACCGCTAGCCTTCTTTATAGCGCGTTCTATAGTGTCTTTGGGCATGTTTACACCTTTGGAATTAGATATGGCGTTACGAAGCGCCGGATTGGCTTCAGGATCTGGTCCTCCTCCTTCTTTTACGGCAACACTAATATCTTTTATTGCCCTGGTAAACTGTTTCGCCCTTCTCTTGTCCTGCGCTCCTTTACGGTGCTTAATATTTGCCCATTTACTGTGTCCGGCCATTGTTCTCTAGTTTTTTAGTCTGTAGACGGTAGACTGTAGTTTGATCTACCGATATTTGTAATAGAACAAATTTAAGAAAATGTATAAAACCGAAAAATTGGGGGGTTATCAGACTGTAATTGTCTCTAAAAATTTGACTAAGGAACTCTATTAAGAACTTTGCTGGAATCCTGTCGCGTATGAAGAATTGCAAAAATGATTACTTCCTGGTGTCTTACATGGTAAAAAATAGCATAAGGAAATCTATTCACTAAAGCCTTTCTTAAGTTACGATATTGAACTTGATAATGTTCAGGCCGCTGCTTAATATATGCTATTTCAGAATTTACTTCCTTTTTAAAATTATTGGCAAGCTGTATTCCTCCCTTTTGTGAATAATAACTTTTTGCTTCGGAAAGATCATGTTTTACTGCGGGTAAAAATTTAACCGAATAAACCATTACCATTCTTCTTTAAAACTGTCCCAATCTAAAACACTCTCAGGATCCTTTTCAAAGTTTTTTATTCTTATGTCAAGTTCTTCTTTTTGTGCAGTTGTAATATCAGAATCGAGAATTTTTTCAATATGCTCTATAAGGTGCTCATCTGTAATTTTAGTGAGCTTTTGAATTAAATTATATTTTCTGATTACAAGATCCATAGTTCCTAATTTAAACTAAGATACAAAAATAGCTGATAATCAACTTTCTAATCGTTCAGTTTCAAAACGGCCATAAATGCTTCTTGCGGGATTTCCACATTTCCTACCTGGCGCATACGTTTCTTACCTTTTTTCTGCTTTTCGAGAAGCTTACGTTTACGGGAAATATCCCCACCGTAACATTTTGCGGTAACGTCTTTACGGAGTGCTTTTACTGTTTCACGGGCAATAATTTTTGCACCAATCGCAGCCTGGATTGGAATATCAAATTGTTGACGCGGAATAAGTTCCTTCAGTTTCTCGCACATCTTTTTACCAATATCGTAAGCATTATCCACGTGAAGCAAGGCAGAAAGTGCATCTACTGTGTTTGCATTTAACAGCACATCAACTTTTACCAGTTTTGACTGTCGCATTCCAATTGGAGAATAATCGAAAGAAGCATAGCCACGGGAAACCGTTTTAAGCCTGTCATAAAAATCAAATACAATCTCGGCAAGCGGCATATCAAAGGATAATTCCACCCTTTCTGTAGTCAAATATGTCTGATTGGTAATCTCTCCTCTTTTTTCGATACAAAGAGACATTACGTTTCCAACATAATCAGATTTTGTAATGATGGTAGCCTTTATAAAAGGTTCTTCAACCCGGTTAAGGGAGGAAGGTTCAGGTAAATCTGAAGGGTTGTTTACCAGCAGCACTTCATCGGGATTTCTATTGGTGTAAGCGTGGTAAGACACGTTTGGTACGGTAGTGATCACCGTCATATCAAATTCACGCTCCAGCCTTTCCTGAATAATCTCCAGGTGCAACATTCCAAGGAACCCACATCTAAAACCAAAACCTAAAGCCGCAGAACTTTCCGGAGTAAAAACAAGGGAAGCATCATTTAACTGAAGTTTTTCCATCGAAGCCCTTAGTTCTTCATAATCTTCAGTATCTACGGGATAAATTCCGGCGAAAACCATCGGTTTTACATCTTCAAAGCCTGCTACCGCTTCCGTTGTTGGATTTTTAGCATCGGTAATGGTATCTCCTACTTTCACTTCCCGGGCGTCCTTTATACCCGTGATTAGATATCCAACATCCCCGGTTTTAATTTCTTCCCGGGGGAATTGCTTTAATCGTAAAGTTCCTACTTCATCTGCAGAATAATTTTTGCCCGTAGCAACAAATTTTATGTTCTGATTCTTTTTTATGGAACCGTTAATTACCCTAAAATAAGTTTCCACACCACGAAAAGGATTGTAAACTGAATCAAAAATTAGCGCCCGCAAAGGAGCATCTACTTTTCCACTTGGCGCAGGTACTTTTTTTATAATGGCGGCCAGTATTTCCTCAATTCCCAATCCTGTTTTAGCACTGGCAGGAATAATATCTGAATGTTCGCAGCCTAAAAGATCAACAATATCATCACTCACAACTTCGGGATTAGCACTCGGCAAATCCACTTTGTTAAGAACAGGAATAATTTCAAGATCGTTTTCCAGAGCAAGATAAAGGTTCGAAATCGTCTGTGCCTGTATACTCTGCGCGGCATCTACAACCAGTAAGGCCCCTTCACATGCCGCGATAGAACGGGAAACTTCATAAGAAAAATCTACGTGTCCTGGAGTATCGATGAGGTTCAGCACATATTTTTCACCTTCATATTCATAATCCATCTGTATGGCGTGGCTTTTAATGGTAATCCCACGTTCACGCTCCAGATCCATGCTATCTAAAAGTTGTTCCTGCTTTTCACGATCGGTAACCGAACCTGTAAAGTCCAGCAACCGGTCTGCCAGGGTACTTTTTCCGTGGTCAATATGGGCGATAATACAAAAGTTACGTATGTTCTTCATCGATAATTTAATGTTGTGGATCTAACAAAAGATCAGCAAAAATTGGCTACAAATATAGTTTATTTACAAGTCATTAAAGAATATTTGTAAGACAGTGATAAATTCCTCTTTACGAGCAAACTTCATTAGTAACTCTGATCTTTTTATAACATAAATTTTTAAGATATAAATTATAATGAATTAAAGTCATTATAAAGAACAGTTTAAGATTTTGTGTGATTTAACTTTCTTAATTAAAAAAAGATATTCTTTATTTGTCATGAAGAAGAAAAATTAATCATCAAAAACTCTTTAAATCAGGCAATAACCAGCAACATAATTTTACATGGCAAACTTAAATACTGTAGAAGAAACTAAAGTTGGACGTTCTTCGGGAGATTCTAATCGTTCTATAATTATTATTGGAGCACTGTTTTTTATCTTCGGATTCGTTACCTGGCTTAACGCACTGTTGATTCCGTATCTCAAGATTGCCTGTGAACTCACCACGTTTCAATCTTACTTTGTCACCTTCGCCTTTTATATTGCCTATGTTGTGATGGCGCCTGTTTCCAGCAGAGCTTTAAATTATTTCGGGTTTAAGAATGGAATGTCTGTTGCCCTGATTGTAATGGCTTTGGGTGCTTTACTTTTTATTCCTGCAGCGATGACCCGTTATTATCCTTTATTCCTTACCGGTCTTTTTGTGATGGGTAGCGGACTGGCAATTCTGCAAACGGCATCCAATCCTTATGTGACTATTGTTGGGCCGGCGGAAAGCGCTGCGAAGAGAATTAGTATCATGGGGATTTGTAATAAGCTTGCAGGTGCGGCTGCTCCCATCATTATAGGATCATTTTTGCAATTGGAAAAAGCTGAAGAACTTTCAGGAACTACCAATGCATCTGCCTTAGACGAGATGGCGCTAAGGGTAATTCCGCCTTATATAGGGATTATTGTAGTACTGCTTCTTTTAGCTCTTTGGGTTTATAAATCCAGTCTTCCGGAAGTGGAGGCTGAAGAGGAAGAAGATGAAGATTCTGTTGCAAAGGGTAATAAAAGTGTTCTGGATTACCCTCACGCTGTCCTGGGAGTGCTTACCCTTTTCATTTACGTGGGAGTGGAAGTAATCGCTGCCGATACCATCATTGATTATGGTATTTTCCAGGGATTCGATTTCGAAACTGCCCGGAATTTCCCTACGGGAACCATGGTATCGATGATTATGGGTTACATTATAGGTATTATTGCCATCCCAAGGTATATTAAACAGGAAAATGCTTTAAAAGTATGCGCTATTCTTGGAGTTGCATTTTCTATAGGGGCAATTTTTACTTCCGGCTTCATTTCGGTAGCATTTATCGCCTTACTGGGGCTGGCAAATTCTTTAATGTGGCCGGCTATCTGGCCTTTGGCTTTGGCTGATGTAGGAAAACTTACCAAAGCCGTATCCTCTTTACTCGTGATGGGAATTGCCGGGGGAGCCATCATCCCGCTGGCTTACGGTGCTCTTGCAGGAGTGGGGGATCAGCAATCGGCTTATTGGGTTGTGGTACCGCTCTATTTGTTCATTCTTTATTACGCCGTTGCCGGACATAAAATCAGGAAAGCATAAAGACGGGAATTTCTAAACTTTCTATTTCAGAAATAAAAAATTCCTTCGGAAAAATTAAATTTTAGCTAAACCTTTGCCTCAAACTTTTACATGAAAGAAAATAAACCCGATACTGAGCGATCATCAAAATATAACGATCTGGAAAAAATGAGCATTTCGCAGCTGCTATCCAGTATTAATGCGGAAGATAAAACCGTTCCCGAGGCGATTGAAGAAGTTATTCCCGAAATCGAGAAGCTCGTGGAGGTGATTGTTCAGAAAATGGAGCAGGGCGGAAGGCTTTTTTACATTGGTGCCGGTACCAGCGGAAGACTCGGCGTTCTCGATGCTTCAGAATGTCCGCCGACTTTTGGTGTGGATCACCATACAGTAATCGGACTCATTGCCGGAGGCGACGGAGCATTGCGGAAAGCTGTGGAAAACGCCGAAGATGATAAAGAGCAGGCCTGGAAAGACCTTCAGCAATACCAGATTTCAGAAAAAGATGTCCTGGTGGGAATAGCAGCTTCCGGAACAACACCTTATGTGATTGGCGGAATCAAAGATGCACGAAAAAACGGAATTGCCACCGGCTGCGTTACCTGTAGCTCCGGAAGTCCACTCGCAGCTGCTTCAGAATTTCCGGTGGAGGTGATTACAGGACCGGAATTTTTAACCGGAAGTACCAGGATGAAAGCAGGAACTGCTCAAAAATTGGTCCTGAATATGATCTCTACCAGCGTAATGATTAAACTTGGTCGCGTAAAAGGAAATAAAATGGTAGACATGCAGTTATCCAATAAGAAGCTGGTAGGCCGCGGCACAAGAATGATTATGGAAGAGCTTGGAGTTGATGAAAAAGAAGCCGCCAAACTATTGGAAGAACACAAAAGTGTAAGAAAAGTATTATCTGTTTATAAAAGAAGCTAGACCTTAATGTCCCAAAGAATATTATTAATTGCGCTATTTTTTTGCAGCGTCTTGTTGTTTAATTCCTGTAAAACCACCAAACCCGCTGTTTCTCCTACTTCTGAAACCACTAAACCTGAACCGAAGGATACACTTCCTTCTTCAGAAAAAGTGTCACCGCCACCACCGCCTGCAATTCCAGAGGTTGTAGAAGAGAGAATTGTGAAATCTGAAGCCCCGCTTAAAATTGCCGAATTTCGTGCTGCGTGGGTGACCAGCGTCGCAAATATTAACTGGCCCAGCCAGCGGAATTTGTCCACAAGTCAGCAACAACAGGAGGCGCTGGAGATCCTCGATTTTCTGGAAGAGCACAATTTTAATGCAGTGATCCTTCAGGTGAGGCCGCAGGCAGATGCTTTATATCAAAGTGATCTCGAACCATGGTCGTATTTCCTTACCGGCGAAACAGGAAAAGCACCGGAGCCTTATTATGATCCTTTAAAATTCTGGAGAGAAGCCGCTCATAATCGCGGGATGGAGTTGCATGTATGGTTAAACCCTTACCGCGCCTATCATACGACAGGTGGTGATATTTCCGAAAATTCGCTGGTAAAAACAAAGCCGGAGCTTATGACCAAGCTTAAAAACGGATTCTGGTGGATGGATCCTTCCAAGCAGGGAACTCAGGATCATGTTTCTGCCGTGGTGATGGATATTGTTAAGCGTTATGATATCGATGGCGTTCATTTTGACGATTATTTTTATCCGTATGCTTCTTATAACGGGAAGCAGGAATTTCCCGATAATGTTAACTGGGAAAAATATAAAACAGAAGGAGGAGAACTTCTCCGGGATGACTGGAGACGGGATAATGTGAATAAATTTGTAAAACGGATTTATTCTGAAATTAAATCTGAAAAACCGCATGTGAAATTCGGGATTAGTCCGTTTGGAATTTGGCGTCCCGGCTATCCTGCTTCTATAAAGGGAATGGACCAGTACAGCGAGCTTTATGCAGATGCCAAATTGTGGTTAAATGAAGGCTGGATCGATTATTTTACACCTCAGTTGTATTGGAAAATCAACCAGGTGGCACAGAGTTTTCCTGTTTTATTAAGCTGGTGGAAGGATGAAAATACTGAAAACAGGCATTTGTGGCCGGGTATTAATGACGCGCTTATCGGGGAAGAAGAGGAAAAAGATACCGATGAAATTACCAATCAGATCATGATTACCCGCGGAGTTCTGGACAGTCGGGGAGCGGTGCACTGGAATGTGGGCCCGATTATGAAAAATCCAGAACTGGCACATGCTTTAAAAGAAGGTCCGTACAGGAAAAAAGCACTGGTACCGGCGAGTCCGTGGCTGGATAACGAAGCTCCGGAAGTGCCAAAGCTGAATATTTCAAAAATGGAAGATAAATTAGAGCTAAATTGGGAACATCCGGACACGGAGGATGTTTTTAGATGGGTTTTGTACATCAAATATGAAAATTCCGGGTGGGATTTCAGAATTTTAAATCGGAATGAAAGGAATTTTACATTGCACAATGCTGAAAATTTCAGTAAAATCGGAATAACGGCCGTAGATCGTACCGGAAATGAAAGTAATTTTAAGGAAATTATACTTCAATAATTCCTGTACAAACAGGTTTTTAAGAGGGCCTTCAAATTTGCCAATTTTCGTACCTGTGGGATAGAAATGATGTATTTAAAGAATGACCATGATGAAATTGATTAATAAAATAAAATTACTCGGACTTTCTCTTTTGTTTATAGCAGTTTCCTGTGATCAAAAAGAGGAAAACAACGAGAATAAAGCCGAAAAAAGCATTGCTGAGGTGCGGCAGGAGTTTGCACCAGACAAACGAGTGGCACTTTTTGATATCCAGGCAGAGAAAAAGGAGGATATCTATGTTCTAAAAGGAGAATCCAATCTTCCTGAAGCCGTGAACAACCTGAAAAAAAAGTTAGAGGCCGAAAATGTCAATTTTCGGGATAGTATTAAAATTCTTCCGCAGGAGGAGATGGAGAATATGAAGCACGGAGTAATTAAAATCTCTGTTGCAAACCTGCGTGGCGAGGCAGCGCATTCTTCAGAACTGGTGACGCAGGCGACGCTTGGAACTCCCGTAAAAGTTTATAAAAAGGAAGATAACTGGTATTTAATCCAGACTCCGGACAATTATTTATCCTGGGTTGATGGGGGAGGAGTTCAGATTTTTTCTGATGCAGAATTTAAGGACTGGAAATCTTCAGAAAAGCTGATTTACCTTCAGCCCTTCGGAAATTCTTATGCTGAGGCAGATGAAACTTCAGGAGTTGTTTCAGATTTAGTGGCGGGTGCTATTTTTGAACTTTCCGGAGAAAAAAACGGATATTTTCAGGTGAAATATCCTGATGGAAGGACGGCTTATATTCAGCAAAATGAAGCGAAAAAGTATATGGATTGGCTGGAAAATCTTGATCCTGAAGGTGAAGACCTGATTGCAACTTCAAAAAAACTGATGGGACTACCGTATTTATGGGGAGGAACTTCAGCTAAAGGCGTGGATTGCAGCGGCTACACAAAAACCGTCTTCTTTTTAAACGGAATGGTGATTCCGCGGGATGCTTCCCAGCAGGTCCACACCGGAAAACTCATCGATTCTACCCGAAATTTTGAAAAACTTATTCCCGGCGACCTTTTGTTCTTCGGAAGACCGGCTACAGATTCAACTTCAGAAAGAGTAGTGCACGTGGGAATGTGGATTGGGAACAACGAGTTTATTCACTCTTCCGGAAGTGTTCATGTGAGCAGTGTGGCTAAAGAGGCACCTAATTACGACGATTTTAACTACAACCGCTACCTCAGGACTAAGCGTTTGCTGGATGAAGAGGGAGAGGGGCTAACTTACCTTCGGAAAAAGGACATTTTTACCAATTCTTCTTCAAACGAAGAGTAAAAAATGTAAATTCTAGAAGGATTTTCGATAAACATCGTATAAAATCTTTAAATCGTAGTCGCTAAGGATTCCGTTTACGTCTTTTTGAATGAAATGAAGCTCAAAAGCCTGTATTGCCGAGCTTAAATTGGAGGTATCGTAGCCAATAATCTTTAAAGCATCTTTATAATTGAAATCTGAAGGAATTATATTCGGAAAAAGGAGACGGTCCAAAAATGTCAATTTTCGACCTAAAGGATTTAATTTCATTATCAGCAGTTGCTTGTCGTAATTGAAAAATTGCGATTCCAACTGAAGATTGTCAATAACCTCTTCATTATACCAGATTCCGAAGCCTTCTTCAGCTAATTTCTTCCATGGAAAGAAAACGCTGGGGTCTACTTTTCGCGAAGGAGCAATATCAGAATGGCCAATGACATTTTTCGCCGGAATTTTATATTTTTCCCTTAGCATTTTAAGCACTTCGATCAAACTTTCGATCTGCGCATCGCTGAATTCTTCAAATCCGTCGTTGTCGAGCTCAATTCCAATGGACGCGGAATTAAGATCTGTGGTGGTGCCCCAACTTCCTATTCCGCCGTGCCAGGCGCGGTAATAATCGTTGAGCATGTGGTAAACTTCGCCGTTGTGGCCAATCACATAGTGCGCGCTCACCTGCCTTTCGGGCGTTATGAACGTGTTTAAAGTCTGTTCTACAGAATCCTGGGCGGTATGGTGCAGGATCACGTAATTTGGCCTTCTCAGGTTAAAATTTGTGGTTCCAACCCAGTGTTCGCCGTATTTTATATCCGGATTCTTAGCAATTTCTTCTTCAGGAGAAATCTGTAATTCCTTCGCAAAAGTCTTTGTTTGTTTCTTATATACCCTGTTGGTTTTGGAGTACGGATTTGTGGCGCAGGAATTCAGCAGTAGTAAAACAGGAAGAAAAAGGGTGAGGCGGTACAATGTGCTAATGCTCTTCATAGAAACCGTAGATTATTTCCCGTAAAAATAATTAAAAGAACATTCCTTTACAGGAAAGTGCGATAAGGTTTTCCTAAAGCTTTTTCAGAATTTAACCTTCTGCGAGGTTAAAAAGAAACCTTGCAGGATTCATTACTTCTTCTTTTTCCCATCAAATTTCCACCTTACAAAAGCTTCCATGGCTTCATAATTTGCAAGTCCAAGGTTGTGGTAATCTACGGCAGTTTCCCTGTTTCTTTCTTCAGCTCTTACCCAAAATTCCCGCTCGTCGTCACCTGGAAATACGGGGCTATCTTTTTGAGATTGATGCTGAAAAATGGCATGTCTTTTTCTTTTTACTTCATTTGGAGAAAGCGGGACCGCCATTTCAATTTCGTGCGTTGGGAATTCCTGCCAGGCGCCGCGATACATCCAGAGCCAGCAATCTTTTGTCCATTCTTCGGTTTTCTGAAGCCTTTGCATGGCTTCCTTTAAAATTTCGAAACAAATGATATGAGTGCCGTGTGGATCTGCAAAATCGCCGGCTGCAAAAACCTGGTGCGGCTTAATTTGCTGAAGCAGTTCCATCGTTAGCTCCACATCTTTTTCGGTGTCTGGATTCTTGACATACTTTCCTTTTTCGTAAAAAGGCAGCGCCATAAAATGAATGTTTTTATCTTCCAGCCCGGCATATCGCGCCCCGGCGATGGCTTCAGACTTTCTTATAAAAGCTTTTACCTGCTGGATTTTCTCGATATCTACCTGATTTGGCTGCTTTTTTTCAAGGAAAGTCCGCATTTCTTCATAAGTCTCTTCCAGTTCAGAAGTATTTTTACCTAAACTTTTATCGAAATCTATCGCAAACTCTACATATCTCAAAACATCAGTATCCCAAACTGCAGTATTTCCGGAGGTTTGATAAGCTACATGTACATCGTGGCCCTGTTCCACGAGCCTGATAAATGTACCGCCCATAGAGATAACATCATCATCGGGATGGGGGGAGAAGATCAACGACCTCTTTGTTGCGGGAATTGCCCGCTCGGGACGTTGAGAATCGTCAGCATCAGGTTTTCCTCCGGGCCAGCCGGTGATACTGTGCTGTAGCTGGTTAAATACTTTTATATTGATGTTATAGGCAGGGCCTTTTTCTGTAGCCAGTTCTGCCATGCCATGGCTGTTGTAATCTTCGTCGGTAAGCTTGAGGATAGGTTTTTGAATTTTATTAGAAAGCCAGATAATTGCTTTTTTTATCTGCTCGTCTGTCCATTTACAGTCTTTTACAAGCCAGGGCGTATCAAACCTTGTAAGTTCTGAAGCGGCAGCTCTGTCCAGTACAAATTCAACATTATCTGTTAACTGAAGATAAGTGGCGGGAACCTCTCCGGAAATCTCCCCTTCCACAGCTTTTTTAATTATAGGAGCTTTTTTCTTGCTCCAGGCCATCAGGATAATTTCATGGGCTTTAAATATTGTGCCAATACCCATGGTAATTGCCTTGGTCGGCACATTTTCTTTACCTCCAAAGTCGCGGGAAGCATCCCTTCTTGTAAGGTCATCCAGCGTTACCAACCTTGTTCCGGAATTAGGAGCCGATCCCGGCTCATTAAAACCAATATGTCCAGTTCTTCCTATTCCCAGAAGCTGCAAATCCAGACCACCTGCTTCAGTGATTTTTTTCTCGTAATTAAGACAGTAATCTGTAATATCTTCCTTTTCTAAAGTTCCATCGGGAATATGGATATTTTCCCTCCTTATATCTATATGGTTAAAAAGATTCTCGTCCATAAACCGCACATAGCTTTGGGAAGCATCAGGTTGCATTGGGTAATATTCGTCCAGGTTAAACGTGATGACGCTTTCGAAACTTAGATTTTCTTCCTTGTGCATTCGTATTAATTCTTCATAGACCTGTACAGGGGTTGCTCCTGTGGCCAGTCCCAGAACCGTTTTTTCGCCAGCTTTTGTTTTGCTCCGGATAAGATCTGCAATTTTTTGAGCTACTTTTTTTGAAGCGATGTCCTCATTTTTATAAACACGAACGGGAAGTTTTTCAAATCTTGTTTCTTCCAGGAAGTTTAATCTGGCCATAGGTGAAGGTAGTTTTTAAGCTTAATATTTCGTTACATAAGTATAACTTGTTCTAAATTAAGAAGAAGAGTTTAATCTCACAGATTTTTATTTAAAAACATTTTGGTTTGATAAAAAGTGAAGATTTTTTAAAGATGAGCTTAAGGTACTCGCAGCCATAAATAGAGTTTAGCGTAATTTTTGGATTAAGTCTTGGATCTCTTTTCTTGCAGCGTAGCGATATTAATTCTTTTCAAATAGCTATTTTAGACTTCCGAAGAAATTAGCAACATGAAGAGGAAATTTTTACTATACATTTTATTAATCATTATTAGCGCACCAGTATGGTCGCAGCAATTGGCAGCCGGGAATCCAGATTTTCTGAAGTATCAAAACAATAAATGGGTGGATTCTGTGATGACCACGCTGTCTCCGGATGAACGGATTGCGCAGCTCATTATGGTGGCGGCTTTTTCCAACAGGGGAGAGGAGCACAAAAAGGAAATCCTGGAATTGGTAGAGGAGCAAAAAGTGGGAGGACTGTTGTTCTTTCAGGGTGATCCCGAAGCGCAGGTAAAACTAATGAACGAATATCAGCGAGCTGCCAATGTTCCGTTGTTGGGAGCTATAGATGCCGAATGGGGCCTGGGAATGCGCCTGGACAATACGATAAGTTACCCATACCAGATGGCTTTGGGTGCAATTCAGGATGAGGAATTGATCTATAAAATGGGGATGGAAATTGCCCGGCAGATTAAGAGGGTGGGGCTGCATTTAAATTTTGCCCCGGTGGTAGATGTGAACAATAATCCTGAAAATCCGGTGATCAATTACCGCTCCTTCGGGGAAAATAAATACAACGTGGCACAAAAAGGTGTTGCTTATATGAAAGGCCTGCAAGATGGGCGGGTACTGGCAACAGCAAAGCATTTTCCCGGCCATGGCGATACCGATACAGATTCGCATTATGGACTTCCGCAGATAAATCATCCATTTCCGCGGTTGGATTCGCTGGAATTGTATCCGTTTAGGGAATTGATTAGGGCCGGAGTGGGAGGAATGATGGTCGCGCACCTGGACATTCCCGCGCTGGATTCCACCGGAGTCGCTTCTACATTGTCTAAACCTATAATTACAGGGCTTTTAAAGCAAAGGCTCGAATTTAAAGGCTTGATCGTGACAGATGCCATGAACATGAAGGGCGTTACTTTGGGAAATCTTCCCGGAGTGGTGGATAAAGACGCGATTTTGGCAGGGAATGATATGTTGGAATACAGCGAGGATGTTCCTAAAGCTATTGAAGAAGTGCGGACTGCAATAAATGCGGGGCTTATCACTCAGGAAGAAATTAACGACAGGTGCAGAAGAATTTTGGCTATAAAACAATGGGTAGGAATGGATGACTATCGGCCATCGAAGTCAACCAATATTCTGAAGGAACTTAATACTCGTAAAGCTAAAGACCTTAATGAAGATCTTGCAAAAGCATCCCTTACTGTGTTGAAAAATGAAAATATGCTGTTGCCGCTTCAGCAGAAGAAGAGGAAGATAGCATCAATTTCCATTGGAGTGGAGGAAGAATCTTTTTTTCAGAAGAATTTGAAGGAGAATTACGAGTTGGAAAATTTTCAGCTTTCGGAAGAAGCAGACGAAGAGGAGGTTAAAGATATATTACGAAAACTGGCAAATTTTGAGGTCCTCCTGGTGGCGATTCACGACACTCAGTCGCGACCACGAAATAATATAAATTTCTCTGAAGATGTTGAAGAGCTAATCCTTCAGCTTGCTAGTAGAGAAAATACTATTTTCAGCCTTTTTAAAAATCCATATGTTATAGACAAAATTGAAGGAATAGAAAATGCCGATGGATTGATCCTCGCTTATCAGGATTCTGAAGCAGCACAAAGAATGGCGGCCGGTTTTATTGCTGGAAATTCTATGGCTTCAGGAAGGCTTCCGGTAAGTATTGGAAACAAATTTAAAGCAGGGGATGGTTTTACCATTAGAAATGTACCCGCACTTTTAAGGCTTTACAGGAATTTTCTCTTGTTCTAATTTCTCTTTTTAAGAATGAATGTAAATAATTCAAGGTTTTGGCTAAATGTCTAAGCTATTATTTAGGAAAGTTTATATTTGCGTGATTTTTTGATATTTAGAAGAATATTTTGATGTTTAAGAACCCCATCACCCCTCTGTTTCTCTTAGTTGTTTTAGTCTGTAACCAGTCTTATTCTCAAAATGAAGTTAAGGGAAAAATAGTATCAACCGGCGCACCTGTCGCTTATGCCAACGTTGTTTTACTAAATGCTCAGGATTCTGTTACCTTTTATAAAGGAGCGATTTCAGATGAAGAGGGCAATTTTATTCTTCAGGATATAGCATCTGATGATTATTTATTGCAAGTTTCTTTTGTTGGTTATCAGGAATATCAGAAGAAAATAAATGTAGATGGCAATGCAAGTTTAAATACAATTCAGTTACAGGAAGCATCTTCAGATCTGGATGAAGTTACCATCACCACCAGGAAACCAAAAATTATAAAAGAAGTAGACCGGCTTGTTTTTGACGTGGAAAACTCAACACTTTCTACCGGCAGTACCTGGGATATTTTAAGAAGTACGCCCGGTGTTATCCAGGTGCAGGGAGATCTTTTGGTGAAGAATGAAGGAGTAGCTGTTTATATTAACGATCGTCAAGTACAACTGACCTCTGACGAACTACGGACATTGCTTGAAAGTTATTCTGCAGCAAATATAAAATCTATAGAAGTGATCACCAATCCTCCTGCAAGGTATGAGGCTGAAGGTGGTGCAGTTCTTAATATTAATACTTCAAAAGCACTCACGCCTGGTTATAAAGGTAGTGTTGAAGGAAATTACACGCAGGCTATTTATCCAAAATATCAGTTTGGGACCAGTCACTATTTTAAGACTGATAAGCTCAACGTCTTTGCCAATTACAGTTTTAGTCCGCGTAAGGAGATTAAGCAGGATGACAGTCATATAAATTTCAGAAATGATAACGGAGACATTTTCTCCCGGTGGAATACAGATTTTGACAGGGTGACGCGCTCACGGGCGCATAATGCCAACGCGATCCTGGATTATTACCTGGATGACAAAAACACCCTGAGCTTTACTACTAATATCATGATTTCGCCAAATATCGATTGGGATAACAATGTTTATTCTGAATTCCGGGATGCGCAGCGAATATTGGATTCTACCTTAGTGACCGATAGTAATGTAGAGACCGATCAAAAAAATATTGCGTTTGACCTTCAGTATACCCACGATTTTGATAGTGGCGCACAATTTTCAGCTAAGGGACATTTTACAACGTATGATCAGGATCGATTACAGATGGTAAATTCAGATTATTTCGATGCAGCCGGAAATTTTATTCAGAATATAAATTTTAATACAGATGCCAACCAGGAAATAGAAATTTATACTGCACAGGCAGATTTTACTTCGGCCCTTGGAGAAGCGAGTTTTGAAAGCGGACTTAAACTTTCTTCCATTAATTCTGAAAGTGCGATTGATTATTTTGATACCGCAACGTTACGAATTATGTATGATAATCTTTCTGATGAATTCCTTTACGACGAAAAAGTTTATGCTGCTTATGCAAGTATTGCCCGGGATTGGGAAAACTGGAGTTTTAAAGGAGGGCTTCGTGGGGAATATACAGATCTGGAAGGGAATTCGCTTTCTATGAACGAGGTGAACAGTCAGGAATACGTTGAATTATTCCCAACGGCCTACCTTCAGTATCAGGTATCAGCAAATCACAGTTTTACGTTTGATTACAGCCGCAGGATTTCAAGACCAGATTATAATAGCCTGAATCCTTTCCGATACTTTCTGAATGAAAATGATTTTAACGCCGGAAATCCTAACCTCCGTGCTTCTATCAGTAACAACTTCAATTTAAATTATTCGCTGAAGAACCAGTACTTTTTCGATTTATACTATAGAGATTACGGAAGGTCACCTGAAGTGCTTTCTTTCCAGGATAATATTTCGCAAAATTTAAGAAGGGTAAGTGTAAACCTGCTCGGCAGCGTTTCTTACGGAATAGATTTTCTCCACGGCCGTTCGATTACCAGTTTCTGGTATGCGCAGGCGTATACTTCTGTTTTTCATGATGAAAATACTTTTGTAGCATTAGAAAGCGATAACCAGGAAGTGACCAATGAAGTTGATGGTTTTTATGGCCAGCTCTACAATAGCTTTACCCTTTCTAAAGACGGGACCTTCTCCGGAACACTTACGGGAGTATATATTTCAGATTTTATTTCGGGATCTTATCAGCTGGAGCCAATGGCGATACTTTCTGTAGGTCTTCGGAAAAGTTTGTGGAACAACCGCGCCGTTCTAACGGTGAATATTGAAGATATACTCAACAGAACCAACACCCGACTTACTTCCAGGTATCTTAATCAGGACAATTCCTACCTCGCTCAGGAAGAAACGCAGTATGTGCGGGTAGGCTTTAAATATAACTTCGGAAACTTCAGGCTGAGCGATAATGAGCGTCAGATTGAAGCTGCGGAAAGGGATAGATTGTAAAAAATGCCCCCTCCGCCCCCGAAGGGGGAACTTTTATTCTCAAGGTATATTCTGCAGTGATAATTCGAAGTTTTAGTCATGCGCTAAAAATGGCAATTATCGACCTGCTATAAGTCACCCTGAGCCTGACGAGGTTTTTGATATACAATCTGTTTTCGCCTTCACTAGCATTGACGTCATTCTTAAATAAATATCCTCTCCCTTTGGTCGTTAAAAAATTTCCTTCCCATTTATAATTGTTCATTTTTTTGCCTGTCCAAAAAAACGAACCAAAAAAAGGACACTTTTTTGTAGGTGTTTCCAATTTTGCTATCGCAAATTGAAACCGTACTTCCCCGGCTAAATTTTCTCCAAGGCTTCAAAAATTTTTAACGCCGGGGAAGTACTACACTTGCAAAAAAGAACTAAAGAACAAAGTTTTTTACACACCTAATTAGTTATACCCTTAGATAAATAAAAACCTCAAGCTGATTCTTAGGTAGATTCCCTATCCTATTTCGAGACTTTTTGCGAAGATTTAGGTGACGACCCGAAAATGCCAATTATCGACCTGCTATGAGTCACCCTGAGCCTGTCGAAAGGTGTCTTGTTTCTTGCAGTGCAGCGATCTTTATTCTTGTCCCTAATAAAATGATTTTATCCAGGTTTTTATAAACTTCTTGGGGATGGACTGCTTATTGCTTATTTTTGCACACTCAAAATAATTATTGTGGCTAAGATTGGAGACATAGATGTAGGAGAATTTCCGTTGTTGCTTGCACCAATGGAAGATGTTAGCGATCCTCCTTTTAGAGCGCTTTGTAAAGAACAGGGCGCAGATGTGGTTTATACCGAATTCATTTCTTCTGAAGGGCTTATTCGCGATGCAGCGAAAAGCGTTATGAAGCTTGATATTTACGAAAAAGAACGGCCTGTGGGCATTCAGATTTTTGGTGCCAACCTGGAATCGATGCTGCAGTCGGTTGAAATTGTGGAAAAATCGGGACCCGATATTATCGACATCAATTTTGGTTGTCCGGTGAAAAAAGTGGTTTCCAAAGGAGCGGGAGCAGGAATTCTGAAGGATATCGACCTTATGGTTTCCCTTACAGATGCCATGGTTAAACACACCAACCTTCCTGTAACAGTAAAAACACGACTGGGCTGGGACCATGATTCTATAAAAATCCTGGAAGTAGCAGAAAGGCTTCAGGATGTGGGATGTAAAGCAATTTCGATCCATGGACGTACACGGGCGCAGATGTACAAAGGAGAAGCCGACTGGGCGCCAATTGCAGGGGTTAAGAATAATCCGCGGATGCATATTCCGGTTTTTGGAAACGGAGACGTAGATACGCCTGAAAGAGCTATGGAAATGCGGGACAAATTCGGATTGGATGGCGCGATGATCGGTCGGGCCAGTATTGGTTATCCGTGGTTCTTCAGGGAAGTAAAGCATTATTTCGAAACCGGAGAACACCTTGCGCCGCCAAGTCTTCAAGAGCGGGTTGATGCTGCGAGACGCCATTTACAAATGTCTATCGACTGGAAAGGGGAGAAGCTGGGCGTTTTTGAAACCCGCCGCCATTATACCAACTACTTCAAAGGAATTCCGCATTTTAAAGAATTCCGCATGAAAATGGTGACCAGCGATGATGCAGCCGATGTTTTTGCTGCTTTTGATGAGGTGGAAAAGGAGTTTGCCGGATTTGAATTTGCCTAAGGAAAAAAGAATAGAAACCGCTTCGCTGCAAGAACAAAGAATCAAGACAGATAGAAGAAGTTAAAAAGCCCTCCGGCCTAACGTTAACCTATCCTTGAAAAGAAGGGGAGGTGCTTTAAAATTTTTTTTTAAAGCAAAATTTTCGTGAATTTGTGGCGGGAAAAAACTATACCGCTTTTAAAGCTTTTTTGCTTCGGCCTGCCGCTACATAAGAAGCTATTAAACCTAATATCCCGATGGTCAGGATCACAATCAGGATATTTTCCGCAGTAATCGCTACTGGATAAGGTAAACTCGGCGTGATCATTACCAGGTCGTACTGTAATTGCAAATAGATGAGCAAAAGGGAACTTCCCAGGCCAATTGCGCCGCCTACTACGCACATAAGCATGCCCTGCAGGAAGAAGATATTTTTTATCTGGTTTGGCGTTGCACCAAGGCTAAAGAGGGTTTTTATGTTGTCCCTTTTGTCGAGGATGACCATAATAATGGAACCTACCACGTTAAAAAGGGCAATTATGAGCACTAATGTAAAGATGAGGTATACCGCGAGATTTTCGGTATTAAGCATTTTATAAAGCACTTCGTTTAGCTGCGCCCGGTCTTTTATAATAACATCTTGTGGGAAGATAGCTTTAATTTTTTCTGAAACTACTTCAGGATCTGCACCCGGAGCTAGTTTTAATTCTAAAGCAGAATATTGGTTGTCGTCCAAATTCAGTAAATTCTGAGCAAAATTAATGTTGGAAAAGACAAATTTGGAATCCAGCTCTTCGTTAATCGAATAAATTCCGCTAACAATCACCTGCTTTTTATTAAAAGCATTCATGGGATTGGTGATTTGACCTTTTCCGGGTTTGGGGACAAGGATATTAAGCAGTTCGTTATAATTAAAGGTGCTTAAACCCAATAGTCTGCTAATCCCAATGCCCACAACGACCTGCGGTTCGCTTGAAACGAGCCAGGTACCATCAAAAATAGCCTCTTCAACATTACTTACCTGCTGGTAATTTTCGTCCACACCTTTAATAAAAGCGGTGTGGTTTTTTGAACGGTAGTCCAGGAAGACCCGCTCTTCAATAACTTTACTGAAGTTAGCGACCCCCTGAATTTGCCCAATATCGGCAGAGAGTTCTTCGGAAAATGAAATCGTTTTTCCCGTTGCCGGAAGCACTTTAAGATCGGGATCGAATTTATTGGTATAGGAAAGGCTGAAATTGCGCAGTCCCGAAAATCCCGAAAGGACAATAAAAAGGGAAAAAGCACCTGCAAAAACACCAATACCGGCGATAATGGTAATAATGTTGATCGCATTATTACTGCTTTTGCTAAAAAGATATCGCCTGGCGATGTAGAGTGAAAATTTCAAGTCACGACTTTTTCCTTCTGTCCAGTAGATCAGGATTAGAAATTGGGTCTTCTGTTCCCTTTATAGATTTTTCGATACCCTCTATATATTCCAAAGAATCATCGATATAATAATTGATTTCCGGCATTTTACGCAACTGATTTTTAGTGCGCTGCGCCATTTCGTGCTTAATTTTTGGCTTTACGGCATTAATCTCTTCCAAGATTTCGTTACCATGTTTAGGAGGAAAAACACTAAGATATGCCTTCGCTATAGAAAGATCTGTAGTGACTTTAACCTTGGAAACCGAAATCAAAATCCCGGTTTTTCCTGCATCCCTTAAATTATTCTGAAGGATATCGGCCAGATCTTTCTGCAGTACGCCTCCTATTTTCTTCTGTCTGTTAGTTTCTTCCATATTGCAAAAATAGCATATTTATATTTTAATATTCTTAATTTAGTAGATTCCGGTAAAGTCGGTAGAACCAATTTTTTCAGAATAAAGAAAAAAGACCGCGTTGCTGTAAGAATAGAGAAAAAGAATTTGATCGTACTAAGTGGTGAATAGTATAAAATTTTTAGTCTGTTTTCTATTCTGAAGATGATTTAAATAAAAAGGAATGATTTTGAAGATACTGAAATGAAGAAAATAGAACATATAGGCATAGCTGTGAGGAACCTGGAAGAGGCAAATAAAACCTATGAAGCCCTCCTGGGCGCAGAACATTATAAGACTGAAAATGTGGCAAGCGAAGGCGTTACTACTTCTTTTTTTAAGATTGGAGACAGTAAAATTGAACTGCTGGCGGCAACTAATGCTAAAAGTCCTATAGCAAAATTTATCGCTAAGCGAGGCGAGGGTATTCATCATATGGCTTTTGCGGTAGATGATATTGAAGCAGAAATTGAGCGGCTTAAATCTGAAGGATTTGTGCTTTTAAATGACGCTCCAAAAAAGGGTGCCGACAATAAGATGATCGCTTTTTTGCATCCCAAAAGTTCTAACGGGGTGTTGGTGGAATTGTGTCAGGAGATCATCCCGTCTCAGAACTTCGCAGAAAAGAAAGGATTGTAACAAGTTGTTTTCTACGGTAATGGAACAATGGAATCCGGAAGTTATATTGTGATATAAATTTCTTATATAAAATTAAAAAGAAATGTTTGCTGCGTAAAATAGAATTATCTAAATTTGCGCCCTCATAATACCACATGAGCCGGTCCTATAGCTCAGCTGGTTAGAGCACCTGACTCATAATCAGGTGGTCCCTGGTTCGAGTCCAGGTGGGACCACGCTAGTAAAGACAAGGCTTCCGAGGAATTGGAAGCCTTTCTTTTTTGGTTGGGTACAACATAGGTACAACAAAATAAATTCCTCTCAATTCTCTCCTAATTAGATAAATTGCTGATCTAAAACAGTTTCTTCCAGTATTCTATATAAAAAGAAAGATCCGTAATTATTTGAAGGCATTGAAAAACTTTCTTTTTTGTCTTAGTTGCTTTATTTGGATTGCAGGAGTGTTAATACTATGGTCAACTTATCCTTCAAAATTGTCAGTTTGACTTTTTGTGATTATTTCTTTCGGTTTCATAGTATTCTTAAAACGCAACTAGTGGAAAATTTGTCAATAAATTAAATTGACAAATCTGTCTTCGGACGTCATTTTAAAGAAAAAACTGAAGCACACATTTGCGACTTCAACAACATCAGGTTTTGAAATAGGATAAAAAGTTATCAATAGCAATTACTTTACCACGGAGAGGGTTTTCTGTATATTTCCATTATTAAAATATAGTTGTATATCAGTTTATAATAGATTAAGGAAAAAGGAACCTCTTTTGTTAGTTAGCTTTAGGAGATTTTTTTATTACCTTTTTAATCACCTTAAAAGATATAGTTTTCCTAATATTTTATTCTGGGTGATCATTATTTTTAAATCTGGATTATGAAAAAAATCCTATACCCACTTAAAAGTGAGACGAAGAAAACAGAATTAGTTTTATACTCTCCTAATATGATTGTGAGTAAATTGTAAATCTGCTTATTCTTAAAAATTATCATCATGAAGTTTATAATTAAACTTTTATTAATCCTTATTTTCTGCGGCCTTACTTCTTGTAGCACAAATGATAAGCGCGAAAGTTACCTAATTGGCTTTTCTCAGGCCATGACTACAGATAACTGGAGAAAGGAGATGAATAAATCTATGCTGGTGGAGACAAGCATGCATCCCGATTTAAAATTAGAAGTTAAGGATGCAAAGAATGACGTACAAAGGCAAATTGAACAAATTGATGAATTCATCAGTAAAGGGGTAGACGTTCTTATTGTTTCCCCCATACAGTCCGTGCCTATTACTCCCGTCATAGAAAAAGCTATGGACTCTGGTATTCCCACCATAATCATTGATCGCAAAATCGAAGGGCGTAATTTTACTGCTTATATCGGAGCAAATAGTACTGAAATTGGAAGAAATGCAGCTAAATACATCATTTCTCATGCCCAAGACTCCACAAAAGTTATTGAAATTACAGGTTTGCAAGGTTCTTCCCCTGCCTATGACAGGAGTGCAGGTTTTCGACAGACTCTTGATTCTATAGCCTCCATTAAAATCTCACATACGATTAATGGAGATTGGGAGAAAGCTTCTATTAAGAAGACTCTCAACAAGCTGTTGCTTTCCGGTCTAACCCCTGATTATATTTTTGCTCATAACGATCGTATGGCTCTGGGTGCGTGGGAAGTGGCAAAGTCAAAAAACCTTCAGGATAGAATTAAAATTATTGGAGTGGATGGCTTATTTGGTCCCAGTGGAGGTATTCAATTGGTAAAAGATAAAGTTCTAGATGCCACAGTTTTGTATCCATCTGGGGGAGCTGAAGCTATTAAATTGGCCAGCCTATTACTGCAGGGTAAAAATGTGAATAAGAATAATATCTTAAACACAGTTATTATAGATTCTGTAAATGTGGATATTATGCAGAATCAGTTCAATAAAATGAATGAACAGCAAAATGATATTGAACAGCAACAAAGGGTGATTGAGGAGCAGGTTGCGACTTACAAATCACAGAGGAACCTGGTGAAGATGATGATTGGATTGCTGATTCTACTTCTGATCCTAATCGTTTGGGCGGTATATCTTGTTATAAAACTCAAGAAAAGTAAAAAAGGATTGGAATCAAAAAATCAGAAGATTCTTGATCAACGAAATAAAATTGAAGAATTTGCAGAAAAACTTAAAATTTCGAACGAGGGTAAAATAAATTTTTTCACAGCACTTTCCCATGAGTTTAAAACTCCGCTAACGTTGATTACAACCTCAATCGAATCTATTTCAGAAAGTACGAATCAAAATCTAAAGGGTTTTAATTATGAAACCAAACTTATTATCAACAATTCACGGCGTTTGCTTCGGCTAATAAATGAGCTTCTTGATTTTAGAAAGCTGGAGAGCGGCTCCTTCCGCATTAAACCAGTAAAGACAAATATTTACAATTTCCTTCAGAATATTTATACCGATTTTAATCCGGAAGCCATAAAAAAATCTATTACGCTGCAACTTCATTCTCACGACAAGGATGTGGAGCTATTTATAGATCAAGACATGATGGACAAGGTATTTTTCAACATACTTTCGAATTCCTTTAAATTTACACCTAGAAATGGTCAGATATTATTGACTATGGAAGATGTGGCAGAAGATTTTGTTCTTATCAAAGTAAAAGATTCGGGTACGGGTATACCTAAAAATGAGCTAAAAAAGATTTTTGATCCATTTATACAGGCGAGTAATAACAACAAATCCAGTTCAGGTCTAGGACTTTATATCACCCGCCAGTTTGTTGAGCTTCACAAAGGAAAAATTTCGGTCTCATCTCATCAGGGCGCTGAATTTAGTGTTTTACTGCCAAAGGGGAAGGAGCACCTAAAGGAGTACAATCCTGGAGGAGTTTCTTCTGAAATGCTGTCGCAGAATTCAAATGTTCATTTCCAGGAAACGGTTTTGGAAAACGAAAGCCTTTCTCAGCTTAAACATGGTAATGCGGAGAAAATGCTGATTATAGAGGATAATCCTGATCTTTCTCATCTTTTAAAAAAGAAGTTTAGAGCAGATTATCTTGTTTATCTATCAGATGGCACTGATGGTATTGAAAAAGCCTTAGAAATTATTCCCGATGTAATAATTTGTGATATCAATCTTCCAGAAAAAAACGGCTTTGAAATTTGTGCTGCTTTAAAAAACGATTTACGCACTTCTCATATTCCCACTATTATTCTTACGGCTCTGAGCACAGGAGAATCAGAGATTAAAGCGATGAAAGCAGGGGCAGATTCCTTTGTAACCAAACCATTTAATTTGTCTATCTTGAAAGAGTCTCTGCGAGCCGTTTTGTACAATAGGGAGAAACTTCGGTACTACTATACCAACAGAATAGATAAAGTAGAAGATGAGAAATTCGATAATTCAGAGCAACAATTTTTAAGAGATTTAAATAGAATAATTGACAAAAACATTGAAAATGCGGAATTCAATGTTGAATATCTGGCTGCACAATTAAATATCTCACGCGTACAGCTTTACCGGAAAGTAAAAGGAATTTTAGGAATTACTATAAGTGAATACATTAATTCTCAACGCTTGAGTAAGGCAAAGCAATTACTTCAGGATTCTGATCTTAATATTTCCGAAATAGCATATATGGTAGGTTATTCTTCTCCCGGTTATTTTTCAACTTCTTTTAAGAATAAATACGGTTTTTCGCCAAAACAGTTTAAAAGCTGATCCTTCCATTTTTTTAAAAAATCTTGAAGATTGCTTAATCCTGTAACATTTTTATAATATCTGTAACATTTTTATAACTATTTCGATATAGTGTAGTTCTTATAATCCAGCCAAAACCCGGAGCTACTACGACTTTCACAAAGATTTTGTACTTTCTTAACAATATTATAATTTTTTGAATATTTTCTAAGATAGTATCTCTTAAATTAGATATACTTTAGTTTCCATACATATAACGTGAAGTATGAATAAAATTTTTGCCTGGTCGATAAGTGCCGCCTTAGCAGGTTTCTTATTTGGATTTGACACAGTGGTAATTTCTGGAGCCGATAAACAGCTACAGGAATTATGGGGAACTTCTGATGCCTTCCATGGATCTATAGTTATGGCGATGGCATTATGGGGGACTGTAGTAGGTGCTATTTTTGGGGGAATTCCCACCAATAAATTTGGAAGAAAAAATACCCTTATAATGATAGGTATACTTTATCTTCTTTCAGCCTTGGGGTCAGCTTTCGCTAATGATCCAATTACATTTGCAATTTTTAGGTTTATTGGAGGTTTAGGAGTTGGAGCCTCCACTATTGCCGCGCCAACCTATGTTTCTGAAATCGCTCCTCCAAAACAAAGAGGACGGTTGGTGTCCTTGTACCAATTTAATATCGTCCTCGGAATATTAATCGCATTTTTATCTAATTATCTACTGCGCAATACAGGGGAACAACCTTGGCGATGGATGGTGGGAATAGAAGCGGTGCCAGGTTTAATTTATCTTCTCTTTGTAGTATTTATTCCCAGGAGTCCACGTTGGTTAATTTCAAAATCAAAAACTGCAGAGGCTGAAAAGGTATTGCGGATAATAAATCCTGAAAGTGATATTAAAACGAAAATGGCCGAGATTCAGAATCAATCGGACAGTGAAGACACCAGCGAAAATATTTTCATGAAAAAATACCGCTTCCCGCTCATCCTGGCATTTTTAGTGGCGTTTTTTAATCAGTTGTCAGGAATTAACGCTTTTCTTTATTATGCACCAAGAATTTTTGAAGCGGCTGGCCTTGGAGAAAGCACCGCGCTTTTAAGCAGTATTGGAGTGGGAGTGGTGAACCTTCTGTTTACACTATTGGGTGTGTTTCTCATTGATCGTTTGGGCAGAAAACAGCTTATGCTTATTGGTTCTATTGGCTACATTGTCTCACTTTCTCTTGTTGCGGCTGCTTTTTTCCTAAGCTGGGGTGGATTATGGGTGCCTATTTTCCTCTTCCTTTTTATAGCAGCCCATGCGATTGGTCAGGGAGCGGTAATATGGGTGTTCATTTCTGAAATTTTTCCAAATCATTTACGGGCTTCAGGCCAGGCTTTCGGTTCTTCCACACATTGGGTGCTGGCAGCCATGGTACCGTCTGTAATTCCCGTGCTCTTTTCCACTATTGGTCCCGGCTATGTTTTTGCTTTTTTCGCTTTTATGATGCTGCTTCAGCTCTTCTTCGTCATTTTTATGATGCCGGAGACGAAAGGCAAATCTTTGGAAGAATTAAGCGTAGAACTTTCGGTAGGAAAACAAAATATAAATTTACAAAACAACTAAATAAAATTATATGAAAAAACTAATTCTAGTTTCTGCTTTTTCTTTATTCTTGGCAGCTTCAACTATATCCTGCCAGGACAGAAGAGAAAAGTCTGAAGAAAATGTTACGGTACAAAGCGATTCCGACTTTCGGCCTAATTTCCATTTTACACCTGATTCCGGTTGGATGAATGATCCCAACGGAATGTTTTATTTAGATGGAACTTATCATTTATTCTTCCAGCATAATCCCGATGATAATGTATGGGGGCCTATGCATTGGGGACATGCAACTAGTACAGATCTCATTATTTGGGAAGAACAACCCATTGCCATTGAACCCGATGAATATGGAACAATTTTTTCAGGAAGTGCAGTTGTTGACCATAAAAATACTTCCGGGCTGGGTGACGGGACTACGCCGCCGGTAATTGCCATTTTTACCTATCACGATGCTGAAGCAGCCGATGCCGGTGACGATGATTATCAGACGCAGGGGATTGCTTATAGCTTGGATAAAGGAAAAACCTGGATTAAATATAAACAAAACCCTGTCCTTCAAAATCCCGGAATAAGAGATTTTAGAGATCCAAAAGTAGGTTGGCATGAAGAAGAGCAGAAATGGATAATGGCTCTTGCCGTTCAGGACCGCATTAGCTTTTATTCCTCACCTAATTTACTTGAATGGGAGCATCAGAGCGATTTCGGAGAAAATATGGGCGGCCATGGAGGTGTTTGGGAATGCCCTGATCTTTTTAAAATGACAGTAGAAGAAACAGGTGAAGAGAAATGGGTTCTATTAGTAAGTATAAATCCCGGAGGGCCTAATGGAGGTTCGGCAACACAGTATTTTGTAGGAGATTTTGATGGAGGTACATTTACTCCGGACAAATCAATTGCCGGAATGAAAGAGGAGCACGACTATTGGATAGATTTCGGGAAAGATAATTATGCCGGCGTAACCTGGTCAAACATTCCGGAATCCGACGGGCGAGACATATTTATCGGCTGGATGTCCAACTGGCAATACGCAAACGAAGTTCCTACGGAACAGTGGCGTAGTTCGATGACAGTGCCTAGGAATCTAAGACTGAAAAAGGATGGTGATACCTATAGAATACTTTCTTCCCCTGTGAAAGAACTGGAAAAATATTTCTCAGGCAGTAAAGAGGTTGAGACAATAAAAGTTGGGGGAGAACCAGAGGTACTTGCTTCTAGTGGAGATTTCACCAGTACCGTCATTAATTTCAAAATCCCGAACCTTCAGGACCAGATCTATTTATTTACTTTTTCAAATGAAGTCGGTGACAACCTAAAGTTTGGTTATTCCCATATAGACAAAGAATTCTTTTTAGATCGGGGGGATTCTGGACTAACGGACTTTAATGATGTCTTTGGAAGGGAAACTTCCACAGCACCACGTTTAGCCGATTCTCATACATTGGACGTGGAAATTGTTATGGATAAAACTTCCATAGAAATATTCTACGATAATGGTAAAACTGTAATGACAGAAATTTTCTTCCCAAGAGAACCCTATGAAATTCTTACCGCTGATTCAAAAGAGGATTTTGAATTGCGCGATTTGCAGATTAATCAACTAAATTTTAACTAAAATAAATTTGAAGCTTCTAACCTAAATTTCTTGGCTCTCCTACTTTTAGGACTCAGGAGAGAGAGTCTAAGCGAAAATATATCAGAAGTAAACTTAAAAAGGGAAAATGAAACATTTTAAAGATTGGCTGGTGGTTTTCTCCACGATGCTCTGCAAGATAAGGATGAGGAAGAGGAAATAGGGAGATGAGGATCTCCGAGACACCATTTGACTTACAAATTATATTTGCAGCGTCAAGAGAAAAATTTACAGCTAAAAGAGAGGGAACTTTATACGGAGACCTCAATAATTCAACCATTTATTAAAAAATAAATTATGAAAACTTTCATCCGATGTAGTACGTCAATATACTTGATGCTATGTGTATTTTTTTCTGCACATGAAACCCATGCTCAAGGAAAGAGTACCGAAAACATGTCGAAAGTTCCCAAATACACTTTTGCTAAAACCCTGAAAGAGCAGGAAGAACAATTAAAGACCAATCCTTTAATGCAGCGGCTCAAGGAGTCAAGGGAGAAATTGGCCAGTGATCGATACCGACCCATCTACCATTATGTTAATCCCGAAGGAACATTGAACGATCCAAATGGACTGAGTTACTGGAATGGGAATTGGCACCTCTTTTACCAGGCATATCCGCCCGAAGATCCCCGGCAGCATTGGGGTCATGCGATCAGCAAGGATCTGGTGCACTGGAGAGATCTTCCTTACGCCATTTATCCTGGACCCGAGCGCCACGTGTTTTCGGGAGCCACCTTGGTCGAGGAAGATCGGGTGATTGCCATGTATCACGGTACCGGGGTGGGGAACATGGTCGCTGTGTCCAGCGACCCGCTACTCCTAAATTGGGAAAAGGTTACGGGAGAAGCTGTAATACCTTTGAAGAGTCCCACCGCTGCCCCTCTTCCCTATAGCGTGTTTGACCCTTCAATTTGGAAAAAAGGTAACTATTATTATTCCTTGTCGGCCGGACGCAGTGAAACAGGTCCTGGCGGCAAACCGGTGAGGGCAAATCATTTGTTCAGATCAAAAGACCTTACCAATTGGGAGTATCTGCATGAATTTGTCGAAGATGATCGCTTCACCTTAGTTGGAGATGATGGCGCCTGTCCTTATTTCTGGCCTATCGGAGAGGATAAATATATTATGAACTTCTTCAGCCATATGAGTGGCGGACAATACCTCTTGGGGGATTATGACAAAAAAAACGACAAGTTCCTGGTAACCTCCGGTGGGAAATTTAATCAGGGAGCGGTTAGTCCTTCAGGGGTACATGCCCCTTCTGCCACCCCGGACGGCGAGGGTGGAGTGATCGTTATATTTAATATGAATCCAGGAAAACCTACCGAAGGTTGGAATCAGATCATGACTCTGCCGCGCAGAATGACTTTAATTGAAGATGATGTTTTAGGCCAAGAACCTGCCGGGGATTTCAGCTCCTTACACTTTGATGGTCAGAATGTGGGGAAAATTATTCTTCCGGCAAATAAGGAGATAGTCCTGGAGAGCATCAAAGGAAATGCCATGGAAATTTCTGCGGAAATCGATCCAAAAGACTCAAAAATAATTGAACTTAATGTGCTCAGATCCCCTAACAAGGAAGAATATACCCGAATAGTCATCTATAAGGAAAAGGGGTTTTCAGACGGTTTGAATTATGCCTCCGAACCTGGGACAGCTAGAATGCCGGAAGACCTGCTCCCATTGGTCACAGGAGAAAAGAATGAACATGAAGGAGGTGACATTAGAGAAAGTTTAGTTTCTATAGAGTCTTCCTATTCTTCCATACTGCCCGATGTAGAAGTACGAGCTCCCGAAACCGCACCGTTTCTGCTAAATCCGGGGGAGAATGTGAAGTTACGGGTCTTCATCGACAAAAGTGTGGTTGAAGTTTTCGTCAATGGAGAACAGGTGGTGGCAGTACGCGTTTATCCGGGAAGAGAAGACAGTTTGGGAGTTTCTCTTAGCTCTAGAGGGAAAGATGCAGAACTTGTGTCTTTAGATGCATGGCAGATGAAAAGTATTTATGAGTCAAATGAAGATAAAGCTGCCAATTCTGATCTTAAAAAAGATAATAGTAGCAGATAAAGTTTTACAATAAATTCATAAAGGAGGCTAGAATTAAAAGTTACCGATCTTTAATTAATAGCTATTATTTAAGGACTTGAAGTATAAAGTATGAAGAATTTAAAAGCAGTCTGTTTTGGTGAAGTACTCCATGATATTTTTCCTGATGAAGAAAGGATAGGCGGAGCGCCCTTAAATGTCGCTTCTCGTCTTAGCAGCCTTGGAGTGCAAACGAGTATGATAAGTAGGATAGGAGATGATAGCAAAGGCCAGGAGATAATTTCTTACCTGCATGCAAACAATATTAATACATCCAATGTAAGTAGAGACAGCAGATATCCCACCGGCGTGGTAAATGTTTTTCTCGCCTTAAATGGTTCTGCCAGTTACGAAATTGCCTATCCTGCTGCCTGGGATAAAATTCAGTTAAAGGAGGAACAAATAGAGGCTGTTGAAAATGCTGACATTTTTATTTTTGGAACCCTTGTTTGTCGAGACAGAGTTAGCCGGAGCACCTTACTGGAACTTTTGCAGAGGGCAAACTACAGGGTCATGGATTTCAATCTAAGGGCTCCCCATTATACAGAAGGATTACTGATTGACTTGCTTCAAAAGGTAGATTTCATAAAATTTAATGATGATGAATTATTTGAAATAGCAGAAATTTTAGGTTCTCCGTACAATTCTCTCGAACAGAACCTCTATTTTATTAAAGAACGTAGTTCTGCAAAGACTGTCTGTATTACTAAAGGAAGACACGGAGCTGTTTTATGGAGAGACAATAAATTATATTATAACAGTGGTTTTAAGGTCAATGTTAAAGACACTGTAGGGGCTGGAGATTCTTTTATGGCTGCCCTTTTAGCCAATCTTTTACGGGAAGAAAAGCCGCAAGCAGCTTTAGATTATGCCTGTGCAGTAGGGGCTTTAGTAGCTGGTCAAAAAGGGGCCAATCCAATTTTGAATCCTCTCAAAGTACGTGAGTTTCTGTATCCGCCATGATTGGGCATAACGTAAAATAAATCAACAGATATATGCTACAATTTAAAACATATGTGCAACATCAGTGAAAATTGAAAATTGTCTAGCAGATTATTTAGCGACCAGAAGCCTTTATATCAGACGTTTAGCAATATTTAAGAGTCTTCTCCCCAAAAAGAAAATATGTTGCTTCATCATTAAAACACGATAGAGTTTAATGCAAATATATTAGCTGAGGATCTATAATTGAAATAAAACAACAAAAGACAAGGTGCTAATTTCTAATCAGAAAAAGCGAAATAAAAGTGACAGAAATAAAAATCAACCTTCTCAACGGAATATTTTTCTTTATCAACTACAACGTTTGCATGAACGTACGACGGAGAAAAATATCACCACAGAAATCGAAAATAAATTCTAATTTAATATCAAGTGCTAACCAAAATCAACTAATATGAAAAAAATACTATTTCTTTTTTTTAGTTCCGTTTTAATTTGTTCTGCTCAGGAATCCACGCATTCCGTAAGCGGAACAATTACAGACGGTCAAATGCCTTTACCGGGAGTAAATATTTTCGTGCAGGGTACTTCCAATGGAACAACCACAGATTTTGATGGCAATTACGTCCTCAACGAGGTTTCGGATGATGACATCCTGGTCTATAGTTTTCTTGGTTATCGTCAACAGGAGATTGTTGCAGGGAACAGGGAAATTATAGATGTGGTCATGGAGGAAGATGCTTCTGCGCTGAGTGAGGTTATCGTAACGGGATATTCTAGGGAGCGCAAAGTAGATCTAACTGGTGCTGTAAGTATAGTGGAGATGGGCCCCATACAGGAAACTGCTATGAGTTCAGGAAGTGCTCTACAGGCAATGCAAGGAAGAGTCCCTGGTCTTTTTGTTGAGAAATCCGGGGATCCCACGGGAAGTAGCAACAGGATTCTTATTCGGGGGGTAAATACATTAGGTAATAATGAGCCTTTGTTTGTGATAGATGGTGTACCTACCGTGCGACAAGAAGTTTTTTCCAGTATTAATCCCAGCACTATAGAGTCTGTACAGGTTTTAAAAGATGCATCGGCATCTTCTATTTATGGATCAAGAGCATCAAATGGTGTTATTATCGTAACCACAAAGACTTCCTTAAGCGGTGATGAGGAAATAAGTATTTCATTTAATTCCAATTTTTCTGTTTTGTCTGAAAAAAACCAGAGATACGACATGCTCAATGCCAATGAAAGAGGAAGGGTCCTATGGGAGGCCTCAGTAAATGATAATTCTGACCCAAATGAGGGCTATGGTGAGATTTATAACTTCGATTGGAATGAAGATTATGAAAATCCTGTCTTAAATAATGTAGAAGCAGAACCTTTTGTCGGAGGTGACCCTAATGTACCGGTTGGTGATACAGACTGGCAAAATGAAACATATGAGACAGGTTATGTAATAAACAATGATCTTACTATTTCCGGTGGCTCAGAGAAAGCCTTTGCTCTTATTAATCTCGGGTACCTGGACAACAGTGGAATTCTGCAACACACGGGATATGAGAGATATTCTGGAAAGCTAAATTCAAGAATTAATTTATTTAAGGATAAGGTCCGTGTTGGAGTTAATGCCCAGTTTTATACGTCTAAAGAAACGCTAGCTTCTACAGATATTGGTAATGCTCCTACTCCTGGCCTGGCGGTAAATTTAGCGCCTACCATCCCTGTCTACACGTCCACAGGTGAATTTGCGGGCCCCTTGGGATCAGGGTATTCTGACAGGAATAATCCTGTGTATATGCAGTATATAAACAGATGGGATAATACGGATAGAACTACGTTGTTTGGAAATATTTATGCCGAAATTGATTTGCTTGAAAATCTTACCTTCCGCACAAGTGTTGGTCTGGATCACTATCGCTCAAATTTTAAGGATATTGAACCTACTGTTCAAAATGGTTTTATTACGAGGTCTACAAATAGTTTATCTCACACTATTCAGGACTTTTCTAGTCTTATTTTTAGTAACACTTTGACTTATAATTTGGCAATTGATGATCATAGGTTAGAATTTTTATTAGGTACAGAATCGATAGAAAATACTTTAGAGAGTACAGTAGCTTCAGCTCAGGATTTTGCCGTGGAAAATGAATCTTATTTTGTTCTTTCTGCTGCAACGGGGCAAAGAACTAATACCGGAACTATTTCTGGAGATGCTCTTTTCTCCCAATTTGGGAAAATAAATTATGGATTTTCAGACAAATATCTGGCTTCTTTAACTTTGCGAAGAGATGGTTCTTCCAAATTTGGATCCGAAAATCGCTATGCCATTTTTCCTGCCGCTACTGTAGGGTGGAGAATTAGTAACGAAGAATTTTTGAGAAATAATAGAACTGTCAACAATCTAAAAATACGTGCTGGGTATGGGGTTGTCGGAAATCAGTTCATAGGAGACTTTGCGCGGTTCGGACTTTACGAAGCCCGATATGGGCCTGTTCAACAGCGTTATGATCAGGGAGCTCCATTTGCTCAATGGTACAATGTTGGAACCGCTTATGATCTAATAGGTAACAATAGCGGTAATCTTCCTGCCGGATTTGTGTCCATTCAAGCTGCCAATGCAGGACTAAGATGGGAGGAAACAAAAGAAGTTAACATAGGTGTAGATTTCGGCTTTATTGATAATGCGGTGACGGGATCTTTTGACTACTTCACAAGGAATACCGATGGTATTCTTATTCAACCTCCTATTGCTTCCGCAGTTGGAGAAGGAAGGGCGAAATGGTTAAATGGAGCTTCTACACGTACAAATGGATGGGAACTAAACTTGTCCTACTCAAACACGACAGACAATGCCGTCTCCTTTGCAGTTTCTACAAATTTTGGAGCTTTTAAGGATGAGATAACGGATTTGCCAGATGAAGCAATGACTGCTTATCCCGGGACTGTTGAGAATTCTATTATAGGACATTCGCAATTTTCCATTTTTGGATATAGAACCGATGGATTATTCCAGAGCCAGGAAGAAGTGCAATCTCACCCTACAGGAGGAGTTCAGATAGGGAACGCTCGTCCAGGAGGAATAAGAATCGTAGACGTAAATAATGATGGAGAGATTTCTTCTGATGATAGAGAGTGGCTGGGGACAACTTTACCGAGTTTGGAATATGGTATAAGAGTGGACTTGGGTTACCGAGATTTTGATTTCAGTGTATTTGGTTCTGGCGTGGCAGGAAGAATAGGTGTGGATCCTTATATCCTATACAATAACTTTGTTCCGGGAAGAGAAAATGCAGGTCCCGGCACTTTGGATGCTTGGAGTCCTTCCAACACAGACACTAATGTTCCTTCTTTAAGCTTAGTGAATAACTTGACGGAAAATTCTGACTACATCTTCAGGAACAATTCCTATTTTAAACTGAGAAATATGCAGTTAGGTTATTCTTTACCCAATAATTTGGTTAACAGATGGGCAGGAATGTCTGGCTTGAGGGTATATGTTCAGGGGGAAAATCTTCTTTGGGTAACACCTGATGGATACATTGGTTCCGATCCAGAACGGACAGAGATAAACTCAATTCCTGTACCCACCACCTATTCTGTTGGGTTTAATATTAATTTCTAAAGAAAGAGTAATGAAAAAGTTGAAAAAATTTGTATTTGTAATTTTCCTCGCAGCAAGTGTTGCTGGCTGTAGTGAAGACTTTTTAGAAGTGGAGCCATCTGGAGTTCTGTCCTCCAATAATGTGGCTACAGCGGAAAATGCTGAAGGATTAGTAGTGGCAGCTTATGCTGCAATTGGGAATGATAATATTGCCGGACCAATCACAAATCCATGGGTTTATGGAAGTGTACGAGCAGATGATGCATATAAAGGTGGTGGTGGTCGTACCGACATAGTTGAAGTTGATAGGTACGAATTATATAATCTTACAATTCCGGATGCTGGGGATTGGATGGCCCCTACTACTTGGGAGAACTATTACAAGGCTATCTCTCGGGCCAATTTTGCTCTAAGAGTGATAGCGGAAATTCCAGACGGAGAATACGATGAAAAAACAAAGAGAATTGCAGAGCTTCGATTCTTGAGAGGTCACTCTCATTTTATGCTGAAATTGATGTTCAAACATATTCCTTATATAGCTGAGGATATAAGTGATGAAGAGATATTAGAAGTATCAAACGATATGCCGAATGAAGACTTGTGGAATGTCATAGCTGAAGATTTTCTGTTTGCATATAACAATTTGCCTCCTTCACAGGACGAACAAGGGAGAGCAGACAGTAATGCTGCGGCCGCATATTTGGCTAAACTAAGGCTGTACCAGGCCTATGAGCAAAATGAAGAAAACCAAGTGGTTAATATAAATGAGAACCGACTACAGGAGGTAATAGATTATGCCAATGAAGTTATGGGAAGTTTAGAACCTGATTTTGCTAATAATTTCCTTCCAGGTTATGAAAGCGGACCGGAGTCAATATGGGCAGTGGAATTTTCTCTTGATGATGGTACTGATGTAGGGAGGGGTAGTTATGCTACTGCCTTAAATTCTCCCACAGGTTCACCGCTCTATGGCTGCTGCGGGTTCCATCAAGCAAGTCAAAACATGGTGAACGCATTTAAGACCGATGATGAAGGTCTTCCACTATTGGATACTTTCAATAACATGGACTTAATTGACCCGGATAGTTATGGAAGTGTTGATCCAAGGTTTGATCATACTGTTGGATTTCCAGGAAGACCTTTCAAGTATAGAAATACGGTTGTAGAACCGGGAGATATGATTTATAGCCCAAGCTGGGCAAGAGATCCTGGTGTATATGGTTTTTATGGTAACATGAAAGAACAACAAGCACCAGACTGCTCTTGTTGGATAAAACAAGGACCTTTTATTGCCACTTCAGTGAATTATAGATTTATTCGATATTCTGATGTTTTACTGTTCAAGGCTGAAGCTTTGATTCAACTAGGACGATTAGATGAAGCGTTGCCTTTAATTAACCAAGTACGGCAAAGAGCAGCAGATAGTAAAGAACGGCCATTGGCAGCGGGTGCCAGTGATATTTACAATATTTCGCTTTACGAGTCTTTTCCGTCTAAAGAATATGCTTTTAAAGCATTAATGTTTGAAAGGAGACTTGAGTTTGCCATGGAGGGATGGAGGTTTTTTGATCTTGTTCGATGGGGTTTAGCAGAGGAAGTTTTAAATGCGTATTTACTAGAAGAACAAACCAAAAGGGAATATTTGGCCAATGGGCATTTTACCGCTGGAAGAGATGAATACTTTCCTATACCCCAGAGAGAAATAGATTTTACCGGAGGTCTTTATGAACAAAATCCAGGTTATTAAAGGAAATCTGCTCCTGAAAGAAAAATTTTTAAAAGGTATAGTAACTGCCCTTTCAAGAAGATAATAAGTGGAATAATTAAAAACATTAAACATAATTAAAAAATGAAAATAAAAATATTAATTCTATGCTTCTGTATATCGCAAATAACCTTTGCCCAACAAAATACAGTTGGAATTTTTGAAAACAACGTGGATATAGGGAATCCCAAAAAAGCCGGATCTGCTTCCTATGATGAGGAGACACAAACCTATACTATTAATGGTGCTGGTTATAACATCTGGGGACAACGGGATGAACATCGATATTTATATAATAAATTGGAAGGTGATTTCATTGTGACAGCTAATTTCGAATTTGAGGGTGATAATGAAATACACCGAAAGATAGGCTGGATGGCACGAGCTTCCGAAGAAGATAATGCGGTAATGGTTGGTGGTTTCCTTCATGGGGATGGACTTACCGCCGGCCAGTGGCGTGAAAGAAAAGGTGCAGATATGCAGAACCCCCAGGATGACGTGTGGGCCGAAAAAAGATTTTATGAGATTATCCAGTTAGAACGGCGGGGGGATACTTTTATAGTACGGGCTGCTCAGCGAGGAGAACCGCTGGAAGAAATCAGCTCTAAGAAATTGGAGTACATGCCTGATGAAGTACTTGCAGGTATTGTGATTGGGTCTCATGATGAGGATGTGGTCGAGACAGCGAAAGTCTGGAATGTCCGAATAGACCAACCTGTTGCTGAGGATTACGATCCTAGTACTGAGGGATGGATCGGAGCCAGAATGGAGACTATGAATGTTTTTAATGGGAAACGAAAAGTAGTTTTTGAAAAAGATAGCCGTTTTGAAGCACCAAATTGGATGCCAGATGGTGATGAATTACTGTTCAATATGGATGGATTGCTCTATACCATTCCAGTGGAAGGAGGCCAGATTGAGCAGTTGGACACTGGTTTTGCAGATGATTTAAATAATGACCACGTTATTTCATTTAACGGTAAGAAAATAGGTATTAGCCATAACGACGGAAATGGCTCCAACGTTTTTGTCTTACCTATAGAGGGAGGAACACCAACAGCAGTGACGAGAGAAGCTCCTTCCTATCTCCATGGTTGGGCAGCAAATAACAAGGAGGTTGTTTACGTGGCGACAAGAGAAGGTAACGAAACTTATGATATATATAGGAAGTCTATAAAGGGGGGAGCCGAGGTAAAATTAACTGATACTCAAAAAAGGGAGCATGTTGATGGTCCCGAATATTCACCGGACGGAAAGTATATATACTATAATGGATCAAAGAATGGAGGTACCATGCAGCTTTGGAGAATGAAGCCGGATGGAAGTCAGAAAGAACAATTGACTTTTGATGAATATAATGATTGGTTCCCGCACATTTCGCCAGATGGAAAATGGATTGCGTTTATCTCGTTCAAACCAGATATTGAACTGAATTCACATCCTTCTTACAAGCAGGTGATGTTAAGGTTGATGCCTACTTCTGGTGGCGCTTCAAGAGTTATTGCTCATCTGTATGGGGGACAAGGAACAATTAATGTAAATTCCTGGTCCCCCGATAGTAAGAACATTGCTTTTGTAAGTAATTCCGCAAAGAAGGAATAGCATATACGTGATAGAAATCTTTTTGGTTGCTTGTTAGTTAGTTTGTTGAGTTAGTAAGAAGGAGGGGGGAGTCCTTCCTTCTTACTTTTCAATTTTCTGATTTAACAAAAAAGGTTTCTGAGCATTAACGGATAATAAATAATTAAAATCATGACTACAAGAATTTTTTTTTTTAAATCAATGTTTATTGCTGTCAGTATTTATTTCTTGGCGGTGAATTCTTTGAACGCCCAAAAGCAGTTTAAGGTTTTATTATTAACGGAGACAGCGGGGTATCATCATGAATCTATTATGAATGGCATAACTGCGATAAATACCTTGGCTGATACTCACAATTTTGAAGTAACACGACAACAGAATTCAAATAAAATTACAGAAAACACTTTACAGGAATTTGATGCTGTAATCTTTCTAAACACAACTGCTAATATCTTTGACGATGAGGAACAAGCTGCTTTTGAGAAATTTATAAGGTCGGGAAAAGGATATGTTGGGGTACATGCAGCATCAGATACTGAATATGACTGGGAATGGTATACAAAATTAGTAGGTAGAATGTTTCACATACATCCTGTTCAACAAACCGCTAAATTAAGGATTATGGATCATAACTTTCCAGGACTAGAACACTTTTCTGATTCCCTTCTTTGGACGGACGAGTGGTACGAGTTCGGCGAAGAGAAGGTTAAAGATTTGAAATATTTGGTTGAGGTAGATGAGGGTTCTTATGATCCCGATGTAATATGGGGAGATAGAGACCCAGATGAATATGGCAACCTCGTTGACCGTGTAGGAAAGGGAATGGGTGAACTTCATCCTATATCATGGTATCATGAATATGACGGGGGACGTGCCTTTTATACTGCTTTGGGTCACATTGGAAAAGTTTATGAAAATCAATGGTTTTTGGATCATTTATACGGAGGTTTATATTACGCCGCTACAGGTAAAGGAATAGAGAGAAATTAACTATTCGTACATTAGTAAAATTTTCAATGTTGGAGCGTTAGAAAAATTGTGCAATGATTTTTTAACTCCGTATAGGGACCGTGACGACAGAAATATTCTTTCCTAATTTTCCACATAAGTTCAATTTCGGAGTATCCCCGTAAATTTCTGGATAAGAAATTGGGAAAATTAGCAATTGTGGTCGGACTAGCTATCTATGTCGGCTAAATGAGATTAGATAGAAAAGAATTTTTTTCTGGTCTTGAACTAAATATACTCTAATGATAACAAGAAAAAAATTTTTGCTTTATTCAGGAGCTTTTGCAGTTGGAACAATGTTCCTTCCTTCTTTTGCACTAGAGAACAACTTTGGAATAAAGAATCTTGGTGTTCAACTATATACCTTCCGGGAAGCGATGTACACTGATCCTATAGGGACTCTAAATATAATTGCAGATCTCGGATTTAAGAAAATCGAATCAGCAAAGAGCAATAAAGGATTCTATTATGGATTGAAACCAAAGGAAATGCAGGAGGTATGTCAAAATTTGGGTATGAACCTTCTAAGTGGGCATGTTCCCTTGGATAAAGATTGGGAGAAGACGATGAATGTGGCGTCGGCAGCTGGTCAGGAGTATTTAATCTGTTCGTCGATGCCTTTCGGAGGACAAACCGTAGATAATTACAAGAAGGTTGCGGAAAAATTTAATGAAGTAGGAGAAGCATGTAAGAAAATGGGATTAAAATTCGGTTATCATAATCAGACGATGGAATTTGAAGCACAAAACGGCAAAGTTCTTTATGATGTTCTGCTGGAACATACCGATCCTGAGTTAGTACATATGGAAATTGATCTTGCTATGCTTGTGTTGGCGGGAAAAGACCCTGTAACTTATTTTGCAAAATATCCTGGACGGTTTCCTCTTTGGCATTTGAAGGATATGATCATAGATAAAGGCAGAAGTACTGAATTCGGCAAAGGAGGTGTAGACATAGCCGGAATATTAAAACATAAAAAAGAAGCGGGGCTAAAGCATATTTTTCTTGAGCAGGAGGAATATACGAGTTCTCCTTACGAGAGCATGAGGCACAATGTCACTTACCTGCAAAAATTACTTTAAAAAACAATAGCAAAAAAGAAAAATAATAATTTATAGATATGATAAAAATAAAGAATATAAACACTTTTATCAAACTCCTTTTTATTTTCCTGATAGGAGTACTTGCGGTAGAGTGCAAATCTGACACTAAGAATTCACAAGAAGTCACTGAACATAATGAACAGGCACAAGTGCTGGATACTTTTGCATTTTCTTCTAATCCTGTAAAAGTACCGGAACAGGAGGTGCATACACTGGAAATAGGAAACAAAGCACCAGATTTTAATCTCCCGGGGACTGACGGAAAATATCATTCCCTTTCCGATTATGATTCAGCTAAAGTGTTAGCGGTAATTTTTACCTGTAACCACTGTCCTACCGCCCAGGCTTACGAAGAAAGGATAAAATCTATAACCAGTGATTATAAAGATAAAAGTGTTCAGGTTATAGCAATTTCTCCTAATAGTCCGTTGGGATTATTGCCGGAAGAATTAGGATATTCAGATTTAGGAGACACTTATGAGGATATGGTTATAAGGGATAAAGATATGGACTTCAACTTCCCTTATTTATACGATGGTGACAACCAAAAGGTTTCTCTTGCCTATGGACCAGCGGCGACTCCGCATACTTTTGTATTTGATGAGGAGCGAACCTTGCAGTATGTGGGAAGGATAGACGACACAGAAAAACCAGGCACTACAAATGGAGAAGATTTGCGAAATGCTCTTGATAAAGTTCTTGCTGATGAAGAAATTGAAGAACCTGTGACGAAAACCTTTGGTTGTTCCACAAAATGGGGCTGGAAAACAAAGAATCGTGAAAAAATAGATGCAGAATGGGCAGAGAGAGAGGTGACCTTAAAGGAAAGTTCCACTGATGAAATTAAAGAATTAATTGCGAATGACAGTGAGAAGCTCCGATTAATCAACGTCTGGGCAACCTGGTGTGCCCCATGTAGAATAGAGTATCCGGAATTTGTTACTATCCAGCGGATGTTTGGAGCAAGAGATTTTGAGTTCGTATCAATTTCTGCAGATAAACTCTCAAAGAAAGAAAGTGCCCTCGATTTCCTGGAAAGTACTAATTCGGCTGTAGAAAATCATATTGCAGTTAATGATGATAAGTACGCATTAATCGAAGCAATTGATTCGGAATGGAACGGAGCACTTCCTTACACCATGCTTATAGAACCCGGAGGCAGCGTGGTATGGAGGTACCAAGGAGAAGTTGATTTTCTTGAGCTTAAGAAGACGATCGTAGAACATCCTATGATGGGGAGAGTATATTAATATTAGTAAAGTTCGCTACTGTCTAAGTTATATTTTTGATTATTGAGGTTTATTGTGGTTATTAAAGGTTACAAGCATTAGATTTTTGTGGTCGTAGAATATCAATTTGTAATTAAAGAAACATTACACAATTTTTTAAGATCATGTTTTCACCTACTATCATGAAGAACTTCATCCTCATTATACTTCTTCTTTTTTCCCTGCAGGGATTTTCCCAGATTTATGATCCTGTAGAATGGTCGGCGAGTGTAGAAAAGGCTTCAGAAGCCGAAAATGAATATCTGCTGATTTTTTCTGCGGAAATTGAAGATGGATGGCATCTTTATGCTCAGGATGTACCTGAAGATGGTCCAATTCCTACCACTTTTACGTTTGAAAATAATGAAAGCTATGAAGTTTTAGGTGAAACTGAAGAAGAAGAAGGAATAACAGTAGACGATCCTGTTTTTGGAATGCGCATCAAGTATTTCGAAAATGAAGCGACTTTTCAGCAACGGATTAGATTACTCGGGGAAGCCGCTACAATATCGGCTTCGGTTGAATTCATGGTTTGCGACGACGAACGTTGTTTACCTCCTGCCCTCGAGGAATTTACTTTAAATGTACCCGAAAATGCTGCTATAAAGACTTCCGCAGATCCTTCAATTTTTAATGATAATGTAGATACAGAGGAATCTGCTGAAATTTCCAATGAAGTTGAAACTGGAATAACCTCAGCAAAAGAGGATCAAAAAGGGTTATGGAGTATCTTCTTTATCGCTTTCCTTTCAGGTTTTGCGGCCCTTCTAACGCCCTGCGTTTTCCCAATGATCCCAATGACGGTAAGTTACTTTACCAAACAAAGCAAAAGCAGGAGTAAGGGAATTAGTAACGCCATAATTTATGGAATTTCCATTGTGGTTATATACGTGCTTCTGGGAACCGCCGTAACAGCAATTTTTGGCGCAGATTCGCTCAACGCTTTGGCCACTAACGTCTGGTTTAACCTTATTTTCTTTTCGATTCTGGTAATTTTCGCTATTTCATTTTTTGGTGCTTTTGATATTATGCTGCCCAATTCCTGGGCAAATAAAGTAGACTCCCAGGCAGATCGTGGGGGGATAATTGGTATTTTCTTTATGGCACTTGCGCTGGCAATAGTTTCTTTTTCTTGTACAGGTCCCATTGTAGGCACACTTTTGGTTCAGGCAGCTTCAAAAGGAGGAATCGCACCCATTGTGGGGATGTTAGGTTTCTCTCTGGCGATTGCGCTGCCATTTTCTCTTTTTGCAGCTTTTCCGGGTTGGATGAATACGCTACCAAAGAGCGGGGGCTGGTTGAATACAGTTAAAGTTTTTCTTGGTTTTCTGGAATTGGCACTGGCTTTTAAATTTCTTTCGCAGGCAGACCTTGTATTTCAGTTGCACCTTTTAGAGCGTGAAGTATTTATAGCGATCTGGATTGCCATTTTTGGAACGCTCGCCTTCTATTTATTCGGAAAAATACGCTTGCCACACGATTCTCCTTTGGAATCCATTTCCGTGAGCAGGTTAATGTTGGGATTGTTAGTGCTAACATTCACCATTTACCTTATTCCCGGCCTTTGGGGAGCGCCGCTTAATCTCATCAGTGCATTTCCACCGCCAATGGAATATAGTGAATCACCATACGGAGTAGGGTACACAAAAAATATCTCCTCAGGAGCGGCTGCCAATACAAAATTACCCGAGGGTGCTCACCTGATGCCTCCGCACGATATCCTGGTCTTTAACGATTATGAAAAAGGACTTTCTTATGCTGAAGAAGTCGGAAAACCGGTAATGCTGGACTTCACCGGCTGGGCTTGTGTTAACTGCAGAAAAATGGAACAGAACGTATGGCCTAAAGAGCACATTCTCGATATCCTGAAAAACGACATTGTGCTGATCTCACTTTATGTAGATGATAAGCGGGATTTACCCGAAGAAGACGTTTATACTTCAGAAGTTACAGGAAGGAAAATCACTACTGTAGGCCAAAAGTGGAGCGACTTCCAGATTAGAAGATTCGAGGCAAATGCACAGCCTTTTTATGTGCTGTTGGATCCTAACGGTGAAAAACTGAACGAACCGGCGGCCTATACTCCAGATCCCGACAAGTACTATGAATGGTTACAGGAAGGAATTTCTGCTTATAAGGAATAATCCTTCATCTGTGTTCCGTAAAAACTAAAGCCAAAATAGGACAGAAGGTCGAGTATTCGTATTTAAGGCCTACTCTTTTCTGAAATTTTCTGGTGTAAAAAAACTTCTGCTGATTCTATTTTACTACGTGCAGACTTTTCTGAAAAAGAAATACCACGTCCCTGCAATCTCCTTCTCACTCCTAGTCATTCTTTCCGCCTATAGTCATAATAGGTAAATTTTAGAAATGGGAAAAAACGTGGAAAACTTTTATGATATTCCTAAAATAAAGGAGACAGATTGTATGTAAATGCCAAATTTTATATTTAATTTGGAAAAAATTAACATTTATGCGCTATCTGTTTTATATCAGTTTTGTAATGCTCTTCGTCTTTAGTAGTTGTAAAAACGATCAGTCTGGAAAGATCCAAATTGGCTTCTCCCAATGCACAAGCAATTCCCACTGGCGCAAAAACATGAATTATTCAATGCAAGTGCAGGCCTCGGTTTTTTCTAATGTAGAACTTTCCATCTATGATAGCCAAAACAGTCCTCAAAATCAAATTAAGGATATTAAGAGTATGATCAGAAATGAGGTAGATATAATAATTGTATCTCCCTTGGAACCACATCTAATTGTGGATGTAGTGAAGGAAGCGGAAAATAGAGGAATTCCTGTCATTTTGTTAGACAGGAAAATAAATTCAAATGCTTATACAGCCTTCTTGGGAGCTGATAATTTAGAAGTGGGGAGAAAAGCAGGTGACTATATTGTATCCTCGGCTAAGGAAAAACTTAATATTATAGAAGTCAAAGGAGGAGATAAGTCCACTCCAGCAGTGGAAAGAAGTCTTGGATTTCATCAGGTTATAGATAATAATTCGAAGATCAATTTGTTGCGTAGCATCGACGGTAGTGGAGATCTGGCAGAGAGTTTTGGGCCTTTATTGGATTCTTTAGGGAACCAGGCCATAGACTTCGCATATTTCTTTAACGATGAAATGGCTATGGAAGGCTGGAAAATAGCGAAAGCTAAAGGATTAGAAAATAACATAAAATTTATTGGTGTTGATGGCTTAAATGGTCCAGACGGTGGAATTCAAATGGTACAGGACGGAGTATTAGAAGCATCTTTATTATATCCGACAGGTGGTGCTGAAGTGGTTAAGCTTGCCCTTAAGGTTTTGAATGGAGAAGAAGTGGCAAAAAATAACTTACTTAGTACTACGATCATTGATCAATTTAACGCCAGCATTTTAAAAGATCAATTAAATAGAATACATCAACAACAAATAGAGATAGAAGATCAGGTAGAGATAATAACAAAAAAAGAAGAACTTTTTGCTTCTCAAAATATGCTTGTAAAAGCTTTGGTGGTTTTTCTCCTTATCATTCTTAGTCTCACCGTTTATAGTGTCTATTCCATTCGGGCTATACGAAAAAAAAACAGACAACTGGAAATTACGAATAAAAAGATTACCGTCCAGAGAAACCAAATCGAAAAAATTGCAGAGGAGATCAAAATAACCAATGAAGCCAAAATCAATTTTTTTACAGGTTTATCGCATGAATTGAAGACTCCCCTTACCTTAATCTTAAGTTCCATAGAGTCCATAGATGAAATGGTCAGAGAACGGGGGGTAAGAATAGGGAACGAAGTGGAGCTAATTCAAACAAACTCCAATCGTCTTCTAAGACTCATCAATCAGCTACTAGACTTCAGGAAAAATGAAGAACAAAAATTTCAACTTAAAGCTTCGAGGACTAATCTTTTTGAATTTTCTTTGAATATTTTTAAAGATTTTAAAAGAGAAGCTAAAAAACGAAATATAGATTTTAAACTTGAAAGTAATAAACAAGATCTCATGCTTTTCTTAGATAGGAATCTTATGGACAAGGTTTATTTTAACCTCCTTTCCAACGCGTTTAAATTTACTCCAGACAATGGCACTATTACAATAACTATTCTTGACGACGAAGAAAAAGGATGTGTTTCTGTTCATATTAAAGATTCAGGAATTGGTATTCCTGAAAAAGAATTAAAAAATGTTTTTGAAGCTTTTTTTAAGGGATCTAATAATAGAAAAAATAGTTCAGGAGTTGGCTTGCACTTAAGCAAACAATTTATTGAACTTCATAAAGGATATATAAATGTTAATTGCTTGAAGGGAACAGAATTTATTATCACTTTGAGGAAAGGGAAAACCCATTTAAATGACGACGAAATCACTGAAGAACAGGATATAATAGCCTCCAATTTCTTAGATCTTTCACCGGAATATACTAATGATGATTTTTTTTCAGTGCAGGGAGATACTGAGAAAGAAAAACCATCCCTTCTTATTGTAGAAGATAATAAAGATCTTTTAATGTTTCTTCAGAAAAAGCTAACTGCTGAATACAAAATATATTTTTCAGATGGTACGAATGCGATAGAAAAAGCTTTTGATCTGATTCCAGATGTCATTATTTGTGATGTAAATCTTCCTGAAATGAATGGCTTTGAGATTTGTAAAATTATAAAGGAGGATTTGAGAACCTCTCATATTCCAACGGTAATTCTGACAGCATTAAGTGACAAGGACTCTTATCTGGAAGGCTTACAAGCTGGTGCTGACTTGTACTTGACAAAACCCTTCAGTTATGCTGTACTAAGCCAGTCCATCAAATCTTTATTGTATAATAGGGAAAATTTGCGTTATTACTACACGAACAACATTTACAAGGTAAGGCAGACAAATTCATCTGGCAATTTGGAGCAAATTTTTATTGGTAAGTTAAATGAGATTATCCAAAATAATATTGATAATGAAGACTTTTCCGTGGAGAACCTTGCGGATAGACTGGGCATGTCGAGATCGCAATTATACAGAAAGGTCAAAGCTATTTTGGGTATGAGTATAAGCGAGTATATAATTCAGTTTAGACTTGAAATAGCAAAAAATATGCTGTCAACTAGTACACTTTCTATTTCAGAGATAGGTTATAAGAGCGGTTTCTCTTCTCCCAATTATTTCTCGACAGCTTTTAAGAAGCAGTATGGTTCTTCTCCTTTGTCTTTTCGAAAAGTTATTTAATTTCGGAAGGTTTGGATATATTTGTTAAATGATGTCATAAAGAAAGGTATGGTCTTTTTTTAGGAAGATTATAAACCTGAGTTCGATTAAAAAATAGCCAGCTGTTGTGTCTGGCGAGTTTGATATTTGATGGATGGTTTTTTGGGCAGGAAACTGTAGGCTATCAACCCACAGATAAGGTTGGTCATAAAGTTGCCGAAGCTCCTGTGCCTTGAATGCTCGATCTGGCATATATTTTTGAGTTCATCGTTTACAGTCTCTATAATAGAACGCTTTCTCAGCAGTATTTTGTCCGAGAGTGTCATCAGTGAATTCTTCATATTGTTCCTTATTTGGGTTATCAGGTGCACCCCATCAACAAAAAGTGCCTGCATCAGTTCTTTGCCGATATAACCCTTGTCTGCAAACAGCTTACCGTATATGTGCTTGAGAAAACTTTTGTCCTTCAGTGGCTCCCGGTCGTCCACATTTGCCTGGGTTATGCTGAAGTTGATGATTTCCCCCTTGTCGTTGATAATGATATGTAGCTTGAAACCATGGAACCACCCCACGGTCGATTTTCCGGTGGCGGCGATTCCGTCGAATACCTTGTTACGCTTTATGCGCTTGTTCTTACAAACCCTTATCGGAGTGGAGTCAACAAAGGATATACCCGTGCACTGGCCAGGGCAGCAGGTTTTTAAAAAGAGGGCCATTGGCATCAGGTTGGCCTGCATGAGTTCGGTAAACCTGTTATAGGATACCGTTTGAGGAAAATCATCCTTCATATGCACCTTCACATAATACTGATAGAAATGCTTGAACGTCCTGAAACCGCTCAACTGGAAGATGATGGAAATGGTAATGACCTCGCTCCTGGACATTATCGGTGGACGTTTAGAGGGGTTACCCAAAAGGTGGTTCTCGACGATCTGGTCATATTCTTTACAAAACTCGTCCACAAGACAAAAAATTTCGGTAATTTTAGAATAGATTATCATAGGTAGTTTATTAGTTAAAATATTGATTTTAAGCACTTTAATATACTAATAATCTGCCTATTTTTATTCCTTTTTTACTCCATATTATTAATCGAACTCAGGTTATTAGTTGAGACAGATGACAAAATTATGTCTTCGACTTAACAGGTGGGCCTCTTTTCAATTTCAACACATTTGCTACTAACTAAACATCTTCGTTTGAGGTAATGGTCCGAACCTTCAACAAATAAGATGCCGTAGCAATAAAGAACATGATTACCCGTGATTGCTCACCGACTTTGGAAGTGGCACTATTAGATCGAAACAGGTGTCACCATCACGAAAATAAGGTATCATAATCTACTCTTGTAAGACCTCTCTTCTTTTGATAAGTTTTTCTTCCTTTATTTTTCTTTTGGTTATATTTAATAGGTTATAGTAGTTGTTACCATGGAAAAATTCATTCTACATGCCGGAAAGGCACTGGCCAGGTTGCGATCAGGAATAGATTATTTCCTGCAGGAAAAAGTACAGGGCAATGCTACCCATCTTATTCTTTTCATCCTTTCTGTTTTTGTTGTTTTTATTTTAAGCTTCAGCCTTGTTTTCGGTTTAGGATCTATCATTGATAGTTTCCCAGTTTTTCTGATCCTTTTCGCAGTAATGGTTCTGGTTCTGGTTTGGCTGGCCATTTTCTACGAATCAAATAAATATTTAGAAACCGAGCGTCATGATTTTCGGATAATTCCTCTTAAGAAATTGGAGGTAAGGTTCGAACTACTAAATCTTGATAAAGAATCACAAGAGCAATTCATCAGGCTGATGAAAGGATTGCGGGTCAGGAAAAAGATCAATTTTACTATGGGCAACAAAAGCGGTGACTCGGCCAACCATCGAATCCTTTTCGTTCTTTTCGATGAACTGGTCGTTGGCGGTATTCAGGATCTTTCCGGGGAGCGAAAACGCAGCTTCTTCAACTTACTTATGGATTCTTTCTTAATGAACAACGAACCGCTAAAAGAAAACACCTTAAAAACCAGTTTTTCCGCCTGGAAAAACGATCAGGAAAAAATTAATTCCCGCAATCAGCGAAAGCTCGTCCGGCAGATGCTGGGAATAGAATAATTATAGCCTAATCTTCTTTTTTCTTGAATTATCCTATTGATTTATAGGTATTTGCTTTCCTAAGTTTGTCTTGCGCAAAATGTAAAAGGCCTTTTACTCATTTCTAATTTTAATACTATAGTTATGAATGAGCAAGATCAAGTGGTGGGTTTATTAGAAGATATTAAAGTCTTACTGTCCCACACCAAAAAAGTAATGAACGTGGATGATCTGGCACAATATACCGGACTCTCCAAAAGCAAGATTTATAAGCTTACCCATTTAAAGCTTATCCCTACCGGTAATAATTCTAATATCCGTCAGAAGTTTTTTGATAAAGATAAGATTGATGCCTGGCTTTTAGGGGAACCGAACCTTTCTGATGAATTCCTGGAGCAGCAGTTTAATCAAAAGCTGCTTAAGAACCGGAAGTAGGTTTTTCCATTCACTAATCTCAAATTTTCGAAGATGAAAAATATATCCTATATCAGGGTGGGTACCTGCTACTATAAAATCGTACAGATACCAACCATTTCAGGAAGCTTTAATGAGAGCCTGGTTCCATGGAACATGGAAACCCTCCGCAATGATCACGGCAAAGCTTTTATTGGCGCCATTAAAAAATATGATGGCTTCACCTGCCTTCCCGGTCATAAAGATTTTAAAAAGGAATGTCATGGGTTTTACAATACCTATTCTCCTTTGCCTCATATCCCTCAGGAAGGGAAGGTGGATATTTCACTACGCTTTGTTAAGCATGTTTTTGGGGACCAGTTCGAGCTGGGACTTGATTATATACAGCTATTGTATTCCAGGCCGCTCCAGATCTTACCCATCCTGTGCCTGGTATCCAAAGAGAGGGTTACAGGTAAAACAACCTTTCTCAAATGGTTAAAAGCCATTTTCGACAATAACCTGACTTACCTCACCAATGACAATTTCAGCAGCCAGTTTAATGCTGATTGGGCCAACAAACTTCTTATATGTATCGATGAAGTACTGTTCAATAAAGAAGAGCTTACAGAACGGATCAAGTACTTAAGTACCACCGATTTTAATAAACTGGAGGCTAAAGGCAAAGACAAGCGTGAGGTGGAATTCTTTAGCAAGTTTATCCTTTGCAGCAACAATGAAGATAACTTCATTAAAATCGATAGTGAGGAAACGCGCTTCTGGGTATTAAAAGTTCCTTCCCTAAAAAAAGAAGAAACCCATTTTCTAGAAGACCTGAAAGCAGAAATTCCGGCATTTCTATATTACCTCGATCAGCGCCAGTTAACTACCAGGCACAGCACGAGGATGTGGTTTGCGCCAGAAGAGGTACGTACCGATGCTTTGACCAGTTTAATGCAAAATAACCGAAACCGTGTGGAAAAGGAACTGGCCAATATGATCCTAAGCATCATGGAAACTTATGAAGTGGATGAAGTAAATATTTGCCCCGTGGATGCTTTGCATGTTTTAAACCGCACCCGGATTAAAACAGACTTAACACAATTACGGCAGATATTAAAAAAGGATTGGAAACTAAGCAACCAGGACAACTCCCTTAGCTATCAGAAGATGATCATGTGGGTGGATGGCGGACTGGGGTTCATTCCTGCAAAAGGAAGATACTATACTGTTACAGCATCTTTTTTACTGCAGCGCTTTGGCCAAGAACAGCAAAGTGATGAGATGATGCGTCATTGATACGCGAGCGAAAGCCACTGTTTAAAAGGTTTTCCATTAAATAATCATCATTCCAGGTCATCCTGAGAATATACTACTAGTAAACAGCATTAGGTTATTTCTTTTTTTTTTGATGAATGATGAGAAAATATAAATAAGACTAGTGATAATATGGGTTTTCAGCCGCATCATTTCCTCATCGTTTTTTAATCAAAGAAAAATGATGAAGTAGGAATAGCAAGAATTAGTAGTACTTATTAATCAGAAGTAAAAATGAGAAGAGAAGATAATATATCCAAGAGCTGTGAAAGCCCCCGTAATATTTGCATCGTAAAAACGCTTGCAAAATTAGGGCACTTCCCCAGCAAAACATCGGAGAAAGAAGCTTGGTTTCTGAGCCCCCTTCGGTCAGAAACCCAAGCCTCTTTCAACGTTTCCTTAGTTAAGAACCTATGGTACGATTTCGGAATAGGAAAAGGAGGTTCAATTATAGACCTGATCATGGCTATAAAATCCTGTTCTATAAAGGAAGCTTTAGAATATTTACAGAGAGATACTATTTCTTTTCATTTTAATCCGCCTGTTAAAAAGATAGACCTTAGAAAAAAGATTCAGATTATTACTTTAGGGTCTCTGGAGCATTCAGCTTTACTAGGGTATTTGAAGTCCAGGAACATTCCAATTGAAATTGCCGAAAAATATTGCAAGGAAGTCTGGTATAGATGTAAGAGCAAGAAATATTTTGCCATCGGATTAGAGAACAATTTTGGCGGGTGGGAACTTCGGAACAAGTACTACAAGAATTCTTCCTCTCCAAAATCATATAGTTTTATTGATCATTCTTCAGAGCGACTGTTGGTAACAGAAGGCATCTTTGATTTTCTTTCTCTGATAGTACTGGAAGAAGATTTAGTAAACTCTTCAGATCTCATTGTACTGAATTCCCTTGCTTTCATTATAGACATCAAGAACATTGTTTCTAAATATCCTGAAGTATTGCTCTTCCTGGATAATGATACTGCAGGAGAAAAAGCTACTGCAGCATTATTGAATTTTTCAGATAATATTACTGATAGCAGTAGTTGTTACAAAGGCTATAAAGACCTGAATGAAAAATTAATGCTAGGATAAAAATGAAAGAAAGTTTTAGCCGTATTCTTCATCTGAATTTATGTTGGCTACTGAATATAGTAAAAGAATAAAATTTATGAGCAGGGTAAATCACAGTGGTTTATTCACATCTGTGAAAGCAAAGCAAGATGTGTCATTGTCATGACATTCTTGCTTTGCGCCCGGAGGTTGCATAGTTTTTAAAAGGAAAAAAATGAAAAGGGAATATATCCAGATCCGCTGCTCGATTTACGAGAAGAAGCTGCTTAAAAAAAGAGCGGTCAGGGCAGGAATTTCCCTTTCAGAATATATCCGTGCTACCGCCTTCGAAAGAAATATTGTGGAACGGATAACGCCGGAACAACTGGAAGCTTACCAGATGCTGGTCCAGTACAAGAACAACTTTACCCGCATTGGAAATATGTTTAAAAAGCGGGATCCAAAGCTGGTTCAAGCAGTAGAAGAACTTGCTAAGGAAATCAGGACACATTTAAAACATTTTCAAAAATGATTGGGAAAGGACATGCCATCTCCAGAACAAAGGCATCTATATCCTATGGCTGGAATAAGGAGAAAGAAGGAGAAATTGTTCTTAAGGAACATCTGGCCGGAGATACTCCCCAGGAGATTACAGAGGAGTTTAAAATTATTCAGTCGCAAAATGAGCGCTGCCACAAAAACACTCTGAGCTTTATAGTAAGCCCAACGGTTGAGGATGGAAAGGATCTAACTAAAAAAGACCTGGAAGAAATCGCAAAGAAGTTTTTAAAGGAAATGAACCTGCAAAACAATCAATCCATTGGCTTTGTTCACAGGGATAAGGCGCATACCCACATCCACATCTATACCAATAGGATTGGTTTTGATGGCAAGGCCTACAATGACAGCTTTATTGGTAAACTTAGCCAGGTAGCAGCAGATAATGTCGCAAAAGAATTAGGAATAACCAGGGTTCGGGAAGTACAAAAGGAAAAACTTAACGAATTAAAAGCCTTAAGACAGGAAATCAAAAATATTAACGACCGGGTGCTTCAAACCAGACCTAAGTCACTGGATGAGTATATCAGCAAGATGAAAGCCTATAAAGTAGAAGTGATTCCTACCATCAATAAATTCAATCAACTGCAGGGATTCCGTGTAGCATATAAAGGAGTAAACCTCAAAGCCAGTGAAGTGGACCGGTCGATGAGCGGGAATAGGTTAATTCCCCAGATCTCACAAAACAGGAGTTTTACCAGGCTAAAAGAAGCACCAAAAAACATCCTGGTCTTAAATAGATCGGTGCAGCTAAGCACTGACCTGGCCAGTAAAATAACCAAAGAGCTGGTAAAAGGAGCAATAAAAATAATAAGGGATACCGGGATAGGATATGGATATTAAACACTTGAGTTATGAAAAAACTAGACGAATTATGGAACTGATGGCCGATGAAATGGCTGATTTTAAAACTGCAGTGCTGGTGCTACAAAAGCTTTCGAAACAACTGATTAAGATGAGCATTCCCATTAGCACGGAGGCTTTGGATACCAACCTAAACAGATTTCTGCAAAAGCAGGAAGCGGAAAAAGAAAGAACAGATGAAATCCTAAGGGAAATTGATCGAAAATTAAAACAGGCCAGGATTATACCCAATTACCTCCTAATCCTTTTTGGAATCTCCGGAATTATTGCCATGGGATCAGTGGGTTATTTTGGGTATACCTCGAAAGAAAAAGTGGAAGAAAATTTTGAAGTCTATCGGACGATCATGGAATCTCACAATAAATCGTACGAAAATTATTTTGCAGCATACCCAAAAATCCAGGAGGTATACTGCGAGTGGCTAGAGGCTGGATACCAGGGTTTGTAATGACAAATGCCCTGGTGCGAAAACCAGTAAATTTGCGTCAAATGGCCTGAAACACCCAGTAAAACCGTTGAAATTTGCGTCAAAGTTTTGAAGAAAATTGAACTATTTTTTATAAACTGGATTGGCAATGTGGTGGTATTTCCAGTAAATGCCCTGGAACTTCCTTAAAACAGGTTGAAATTTACTGGTAATATAAATAAAGTAGGACGCGCCCTATGCTGTTTTTACTTTACGCTTAACTTCCCGTACGCTATAAAAACAGCATAGGATCCGGCGCTGATTAGTTATGGTAGATATTGGGGCATCAAAAAAATAAGGATACCCAAGAAATTAAGTTGTTTTTTCGCTCAATAATAAGAGTCCACACTATTCGAAGAATTTTGTAACAGTTCAAACGAGAGAAATAGAAAAGAACTGTAATCCGGAAATAGAAATTGACGGAACGAAATCTGGCAATTTCTAATAAAGTTCAAAGCATTTTAGATAAACGAGGTATTAAGCAAAAGGAGTTTGCCCAAATATTGGGTAAAAAAACCTTCGAGGTTTCTAAGTGGTTAACTGGTTTGCACAATCTTACATTAAAAAGCATAACTAAAATGGAAGTTGCTTTAGGTGTAGATTTAATAAACTTTAAACCAATTACGGAATTCAAATATCCTAACCTAGGATCAATAAAAGGTCATGGTTTGGAAGACATCATAAATGATTACGATGAAAACTCAAAATACCAGGAGGCGATGTAATGAGGAAAAGCGCTTCTATAATAAACCAAAAGTGTCTAGCAAATTTACCTTTTTTAAACCCGCACTAATCTCATAAGGGGTTCAAAAGAATAAAGAGCTGGGCGTCTACCAGAGGATTCTTCTTTGGTAACAATTATTCCTTTTTCCAATAACAGCCTTGTAAACCGGGCAGCTGTAGGCCCAGGAATGCCGCTGTTAGTTGTGAATTTATTATTCCGGAATACAGGGTTGGTAAACACGTAATCAAGAGCATTTACACTCCATTTAGAAGATAAAATTTCTGAAAAAATGCCTTTCATTTCTTCATACAAATCCTTGATTTTTTCAGCTACTTCAAGATTTCTCATAGCCTGAATTTCCACTGCCTTTAAAAAAAATTCACACCACCTTTCCCAATCCCCGGTTTCAGAAACATTTCTCATGGTATCGATATATAGATCTTTGTTTTCCTCCAAATATCCACTGATATAAAAATGGGGAGCTGAAATAACACCCGAAGACCAGAGAAGGAGGGTTATTAACATCCTTCCAATTCTTCCGTTTCCATCTTGAAAAGGATGTAATGCTTCAAATTCTAAATGCATCAATGCGGTTTTAATAAGAATTGGATGATCACTTTTTTCAATGTAATCGAAAAGTATTTCCAGGCCATCATCCAATTTTTCGGGGCTGATGGGCACGAAAAGTATGTTCTTTTTAAGTTTATCTGCCAAAAAATTCTGTTCCTTCTTAAACTCCCCAGGTGATTTAGTAGCACCACGTCCGAAAGATAAAAGTTGCTGATGAATTGTTCTTATCATAGATTTAGATAATCTATATCCATCTTGCATAGCCTTCTGGGCGTTTATTAGCGCTCTTTGATATAAAATTGTTTCAAAGACTTCCGAGCGGGTATACTGGTTTTGTGATGACTCTCCGTTTTCATCTGCTTCGAACTTTAATATTTCATCCATTGTACTAACTGTACCCTCCATTCTGGATGAAATTACTGCCTCTTGATTTCTTAAAGGAGCTAAAAGAATTTCGCTATTATGAATGGTTTTAAGCATTTGATCATAACGAGCTATAGCATCCGTGGCTTGGATTAATTCTTTTATAAACTTGGTGTAATTCAAGTTTTTTGGAGGAAAATTATTGTAATGGTAACTTACTGAAGAATCTAAGTTGAGATCCATTGGAATTGAGTTTTCAATACTATAAAAGCAAATATACCATTTACGACCCTTTTGTCTATCATATTTTTGAAAAAATGATTGTCAAACAGGTTTGACGTAAAAAAAAATTAGTCTAGAATTGTTGAATATCATATTTGCTATTTAATGATAGACAAAGTGGTTTGATATAAATGAATTTATATCAACTTAATTGAATATAATTTTTTACTATTTATGAATAACAAAATAGTTGAAATACTATTTTTACATTTTTTTGGAAATTAGGTTCAAACCATTGATAAAGTAGCGTATTCATTAAAACTTTCAGAAGTTTAAAGCAGAATTTCCACGGCCTCATCCAACACAGCACTATCAAGCTCCTTTAAGTAAGCTTGGGTAACAGCCAAATTCTGATGTCCCAACGATTCGCTGATGATATCGGTAGCTATGCCCTTTTGCTTTAGACAATTCGCGAAACTGTGCCGGGCAACATAACTGCTCAGAGTTTTATTGATACCACAAATTTCCGCGATTTCCTTTAATTGAAGATTATATCTTTGAAGTACTTTATGTTTTCTGTTTGCGACCTGTGAGGGGGTAAGGTTCTCGTGTAAGAGAATTGGAAAAACATATTTCGTATCCCGCTTCTGTTTTTTATAAAATTCCAGGATATTCTGAACTGGGGGAACAATTTTAATAATGAAGGTGCCTTTCGTCTTTGACCTGGTGTAGTATATTCTCTCCTCATCAACTTGTTTCCACTCCAGTTTCATCATGTCGGCGAAGTTCATTCCCCTGGTATAAAAGCTAAAGACAAAGAAATTACGGCTGTTGGTTAACCAGGGAGATTTCTCCAGGTCAAGTGAAACTATTTTCTTTACTTGCTCAATGCTTAAGGCTTTTTTTAAACCCTTACCTTTTAACTTTGAAATTTTATAGATTTTAAATGGATAAAACTCCTCTTTAACCTGGCCGCGTTCTATTGCAAAATTATAAAGTGCACGCAATGCACGCATAGGAACTCCAATGCCACCATCGGTACCACCTCTTGATCGCATGTAAACTTCATATTTGTTAAGAAAGGTTGGGGTAATATTTTTAAAGGTGAGATTTTTAGATCCATAAAACTTTAGGATTGATTTATAGGCCTCGCGGTTTATTCTGGCATTTCCCATTCTTCCTGCCTGGATCATTTCTTCTATAATCTCATTCCAAAATGTAAAAACATTATTTTGTACCGGATTTGAAATCTCGCGGTAGCTTTTCTCGAAATCTTCTAATGTGAAATCGTCGCTTTCCATTTTAAGTTCCCCAAGGATTTTCAACGCTCGATCCTGAAATTTTAGAAGAAGCCTATTGTTTTGAAGGTAATTATTATTTCGTTTGTTGAACTTTCCTGTTGCGGAATTCCACTCATCTTCGGTGGAGTTAAAAATGGTTTTAAAGTATTTTGTTTTGCGGTCTTTCGTAACCCTGAGGCAGACCGGAAACTCTCCACTGGAAAGTATCTTTTTCCGTAAAACTATCCTGACGTTTATCATATAATCCTAAAAAACGGGTACAACATAGGTACAACAAATTGCCTTTTAAAGGTAGTTTAAATGAAAATAGGTGCAAAGAAAAAAATAATAAAATACTGATAATCAATATATAAGAAAATAAATACAACTAGAAGAAAAGCAAATTTAACTTCTCATAATCAGGTGGTCCCTGGTTCGAGTCCAGGTGGGACCACAATTAAAATCCTCCTTTTCGGGAGGATTTTTTGTTTCTGATATAGTGGACGAGAAGCCTCTCCTGAGCGGAGCCTTTTCAGGCGAAGTCGAAGGGAGTCTCAGGTGGGACCACTTTTAATGCTTGAAATCCCTATGAACAGTACGTTTATAGGATTTTTTTTATTGCAGGGGCGGAGTGAGGGGCGGAAAAAATTGTCGATTCAACTCCAGTGATTAAATAATTATAGAAAAAATTATGATCATTCTACTTATTGTGTTTTTCTAATTACATTTAGTTTAAAATTTTTTTATGGATGAGAATCAATTCGAAGCAGCCAATCTAATTTTACCTATAGTAAAAGATTATATAGTTCCAAAAATTACAAATTCAGTTGTAAAATTTCAAGGACAGAAGCAAAAACAGATTGAATTAGAAAGATTATTTGACTCCTATTTGTCCAAGAAATACGAAAAGTATCTTGTAATTGATACTTTGGTGTTTCCTAATAAACAGACTCTATTAAAATTATTATATGAGCCCTTAAGTGTTCAAGGATATGATAGTCAAAATAATAGGGTGGAAATTAAAATTGACTCATATAATAATAAATTCCTTCCAGAATACCTTAGAGTTATTATTGAAGATACTGCAGGGATGGGAAAGTCAACTATAGTTAAAAAACTTTTTCTTTCTATAATTGAGGAAAGAGCTGGTATTCCCGTAATAATTGAATTAAGTCAGATTAACGACCAGAACAACATATTATCAGAAATTATATCACAACTATCCCCTTTAGGTTACCACATTGACAATAGCCTTATACTTGATATTATTGAAAGTGGAGATTTTATTTTTCTATTGGATGGATTTGATGAAATAAGTTTAAATAACAGAGACTATGTTCACAGAGAAATCAAAAGATTTATAGGGCAAGCAAATGAAAATCATTTTTTAATTACATCTAGACCAGAGGGCTCTTTGGTCTCTTTCGGAGATTTTAAAAAGTTTAAAATTAAGCCATTAACTCGACCTGAAGCTTTTAGCTTGATTAAGAGATACGATTATTACGCTCATAAATCTATTTCTGATGATCTAATAGCTCAATTAGACTTAAAGAGTACTTCGACATTTGTTGAATTTTTAAATAATCCCTTTTTAGTCTCTTTACTTTATAAATCTTTTGATTATAAGAAAGACATACCTATAAAGAAAAGTCATTTTTATCAGCAAGTCTTTGATGCCTTGTTTGAAAATCATGATTTGTCGAAGGAAGGTTATTTAAAGAGAGAAAAATATAGCAATCTTCACATTGATGATTTCGAAAGAGTATTAAGATACCTAGCTTATTTTACGAGTATCGAAAATGAAGTGAAATATGATAAAAATTCGATTAGTAAATATCTTGAAAAAATCAATAAGTTGTTACCTGAACTGGAGTTTAAATCTTCTGATTTCTTAAGTGATTTAATTGTAACAGTACCCGTTTTTAAAAGGGAAGGTATTTATTATAAATGGAGTCATAAATCTTTACAGGATTATTTTGCAGCTAAATTCTTATGGATTGATGCGAAAGAAAATCAAAAATTGATTTTAGAAAAAATATATAAGGATGATGATAATCGGAGGTTTTATAATGTTTTAGATATATTTTATGAGTTAGATACTAAAACTTTTAATAACACTATTTTATATTGGTTTTTAAATGATTTTAAATTACATACCGAAAAAAACTATTCATCGTTTGATAAGAGAGAGGAGAAAGTAAAACAAAGACTTGAAAGTACTTTTATTTATGAAAATGTTTCTGTAATAATAACAAAAGAGGAACATAATAAATATTTCGATGAAAAGGACTCTGTAAGAAAAGAAGCGATTATGGAATATTATAATAAAGATGTTCCTTTCGAAATTAGAACCACATCGTATAATTATTCTCAATTACCAAAAAATGTTGTGATAAGCCACTTTTCGAAAAAAAATAATTTAACCGTAATCTTACGATTATTGTTTGAAAAAAGATCGGGTCTTCTTAAAAGCTCTAAAGGGAAAAAATCTACACCTGAACTTAAATCAATAATACCAGGTGAATTATATATAATTAATGATGTAAAGGACAATGCGGCTAATTATGAGGGTAATTTTGAGACAATCAATTCTCTGATTGCAGATTATGAGCCAGTATTATCGTATGATAAAGCTTTTAAGGCATTAACCGAGATTAAAAATTATTTAAATAGGAACGTAAATGATGAAATGCTAAATTGGTAGAGATTTGTTCTTTTCATCTAACCTTTTGTATAACGGCAAAGTCTTCCTATTAAGATCAATCATCTTAATTTTTAAAAATGGCTGTTCTCTGTTATCCTTCACCTCAAACTCCTTCAAAACTGCATTTAAATGCTTGAATTGATCTGCTGACTATAGGTGTAGGCAAACATGGTCAATCTGCCAAATCTTCTTCTGCACCTATACCTATACCCGACCTACAAACGGATGACTGAAGAGCGCCTTAGGCATTTGGATATACAACTTACCTTGCGATGAAATGCCTATAAAAACCGTGTCACCCCTTAGCTGGATTAGGATATTTCTTTACTTAATTGTCTTGAGGGTTGGTAGTTGTACCCATAATCACTGACCCGGATTCATCTATAGCGGGCACGCTGGTATCGGTTCTTTCAACCGTCTTGAGCAGTCCATCTTCGGTATATTCAAGCTTGTCTATGCTCACAGATCTTCTGAAGACTCCGCCTGTAGGCAGTTGCGAATTATGATAAACAAAATACCAGTTGTCACGAAACTCGACGATCCCCTGGTGGTTAGTTGCAGATACAGGCAGCAGCTCGTTGAGCACTCCCTGATAGGTCCATGGACCGGTAATGCTGGTACTTGTAGCATATTCTGTCTTAGACGGATACCCAGATCCAGCATATGTCATATAGTAGGTATCTCCTTTTTTATGTACAAAAGGTGCCTCAAAGAAATTTTTTAATTCCACCGTCTGTACATCACCCTCCATCTCAACCATGTTATCCTGCAGCCTTACCATACGAGCCTCACCCCAGGATCCCCAGAATAAGTATGCCTGGCCATCATCATCTATATAGACGGCAGGATCAATGTTAAGTGGAATGACATTAGGCGTCTCGTCAGTAACGATGGCAGAGCCTTTAGCATCCTTATAAGGCCCAAGCGGATGGTCTGCCACAGCCACACCTATAGCAAAGCCTTCATTCACGCGAATATCTTTATGCGTGACTGATACATACCAATAAAACTTACCATCACGCTCTACGGCATGACTTGCAAAAGCATTGGCCGCAGCCCATTCAAAATCTTTTACGCTGAGTAAGGCTCCATGATCTGTGTAGTCGTGCATGTCTGTAGTAGAGAATACATGCCAGTCTTTCATTAAAAATCCTTCTCTGTCTGGTTGCTGCTCATCGTGGCCAGTGAAGAGGTAAAGGGTGTCATTGTGAACAAGTGGGGCAGGATCAGCGGTAAACATTCCTTCAATTACCGGATTGCCGCCATACTTCTGCGCTTGAGCAAGTTGAGGGCCAAGAAGTAAAATGCCAATTAGTGCTGTAACTACTAAGGATGTTCTGCACGTATAAACTGGTTTTCGCATGGTTGATGTGTGTGTTTGGGTATGAAATGTAAATATAGGCAATTTCTAAAACTATAAATTTCCAAAAACGTGCCAGGTTTTAATATAGAAACCATGTTCTTCCTGGCATGGGGAACTAATTGGATAAGCGTTTTATGTTTATTTGTCCTCCCCGGGATGTTTAGCCCCTATACCTGAGCAGTTTGCATCATTCTGTGTTACATAAGAAGCTATTGATAATATCACTGAAGTTGCTCACATCAAAAGCTGAAGAAGATTTAAATCTTTCTTCTCCTGTAGAGATATTGAATTCCTGCAAACAGCAAAATAGTTAAATTAATATTAAAGAGGGTTAAAGCATATTAAGATTTTTTGAAAGATCTACTTCAGTCTGTATTTTAGAAGATTAAGGCCTGCATGAATGTTCTGGAAGTAAAATATGGCTACAGGAGCTCTTTACTTCTGAAGTTTTAGAATTAAGGAAATCTTTTTCCGAAAAACCTCCTTAATATGTAAGAGAGGTTGTGCAGTCATAAGATCCTGATTTTAAAAAGTCACTAAAATCTTTTATTCCGATGAAAAAAAATAAATTTCTGCAACCTGCTTTTCAGCTGGAAGTTTTATGTATTCAGTTAAGGCATTATTTCCTGATAAGCTGTTTTTTTGTATTCTTCTTATCCCCTACAGAAAGCCATGGCCAGTTTTTTAATCCTGAAGATTCTTTTATTGAAAATGCTGGTGATGGTACTCTCTTTTTAATTCCGGTTTCAGCAATAACTACCAGTCTAATTCTTGAAGATTACAGGGGAACCTGGCAATTCACCAAAAGTTTTGCTCTTAATCTGGCCGTAACCGGTGCGGCTAAAGTTTTGATTAATAAAGAACGTCCATTGCAAGGCGGCGATTATGCCTTTCCCTCTGGACATACTTCTGTAGCTTTCCAGGGCGCCTCGTTTTTTCACCGGCGGTACGGCTTCAAGTATAGTATTCCCGCTTATGTTCTTGCAGGATATACGGGATTCAGCCGAATTCATGCTACCAGACATGATGGCTGGGATGTGCTTGCAGGAGCTGTTGTAGGAATTGGTAGTACCTGGTTCTTCACAAATCCTCGAGAAAAGGAAAACATGGAATTAACTTTCAGCAGTTCTGATGATCATTATTTACTTGGCTTCAGATATGTATTTTAATAGATACTCTTAAAAAATGTAAGATTATTCCATCATAATTTTAATCTTCCTCAAATAACTCTTTTTCCCTTCAATTAGCGCCTCAATAGTTTTTATTCATTTTTCAAATGATTAAATTAGCTAACCAATCATAAAATCAGGAAAATGAGCCAGAATACCACCCCCGGAGCCTTTAGTAAAATATGGGAAGATATGGATTTTCTTACCAACTGCTTCCGGCAGGTTCTGGACGAGTTAGGGGAACATGAATTGGTAAATTTACTTTCCCGGGATGGCCATAAAAAAGATATACCTGATGATGTAAAACTGGAAGAAAAGCAGATACAGGTTTTAAGTATTTACCTGCAGCTTATGAATCTGGTAGAGGAGAATGCTGCCGTACAGTATCGCAGAAAACTTGCAGATGGTAAAGGAATGCAGGCAATAAGGGGTTCCTGGAGCGAGACCTTTAACAGGTGGAAATCCCAGGGTCTTTCCCAAGACCAGATGCAGGAAATCCTGCAAAAGATAAGCGTGACGCCGGTGCTTACCGCTCATCCCACAGAAGCCAAACGAATTTCAATTCTGGAATTGCATAGGGAGATCTACCTCAACCTTACCAAATTGGAAAATACAACCTTTTCTTCTTCAGAAAGAAAGATTATAGGTAATGATATTATGACCCTGCTGGAAAGGTGGTGGAGAACAGGGGAGGTCTACCTGGAAAAACCAACTGTGGAAAAGGAGAGAAAGAATATAATTCATTATCTAAGCAGGGTTTTCCCGCTGGCACTCAAAAAAACAGACATTCAGTTACGGCAAAGCTGGCTGGAAATGGGTTTTGATCCCGAAAAACTCACTTATCCCCGGCTGCAGTTTGGTAGCTGGGTTGGTGGTGACAGAGATGGGCATCCATACGTTACTTCCTCCATTACCAACAGTACGTTAAAAGAGCAAAGAAAAGTTGCTTTGGAATTAATTCATGACCAGTTATTGGAACTGGTTTCCCATCTAAGCTTTTCCCAAATAAGAAATCCCATTCCCAAAACACTTTCAACAGCAATTAATGAAAAAATAACTCTTTTAGGAGAAGCAGGAAAGAAGGCTTCAGAGAGAAATCCTTATGAACCATGGAGACAGTTTTTAGCTTTAATTCTGTTACAGTTAAGGAATACGATGAAAGATCAAGGTTCTATCCAGCCAGTTTATAAAAGTCCAATTGATCTTCAGGAAGATATTCAAATTTTAAAAGATTCCTTACTGGAAATAGGTGCAAAAAGGATTGTACAAGATCTGATATTCCCAACAGAACGTGCGCTGCAAAGTTTCGGTTTCCATCTAGCGCGCCTGGATATAAGGCAAAACAGCGAGTTTCATGATAAAGCAATGGAACAAATTTTAAAAGCTACATATCCTGACCTGCCGGAATATGGTACCTGGGATGAGGAGAAGAAAATCAACTTTTTAACAGAAGAATTGAAAACCACCAGGCCATTTGCCATAGATGGTACTTCCTTTGGACCCGAGGCAGATAAAGTCCTCGATTGTTACAGGGTGGTTAGAAAACATACAGAAAAATATGGTCCGCAGGGAATAGGATCCTTCATTATAAGTATGACCCGAAGCCTAAGTGACCTCCTGCTGGTGTATGTCTTTATGCGGGAAGCTGGCCTGGATAGCAATACATTTCAGGTAGTGCCGCTATTCGAAACTATTGATGATTTGCTTGCATCCAGCGAAGTAATGGAAAGTTTCTTAAAGCACCCTGCTTACAGAAGAAGTGAAGACGGGGTACAGGAAGTAATGCTGGGCTATAGTGACAGTAATAAAGATGGAGGTATAATAGCCAGTAGATCGCATATTTACCAGGCAGAAGAGGCGCTGACAAAAACAGCAGAAGAAAATAATGTGCGCTTTAAATTCTTCCACGGCATTGGAGGTACTATCAGCAGGGGCGGGGGTAAATATCACCGTTTCCTTGAAAGTATGCCTTCCGGAAGTCTTACCGGTGAAATGAAACTTACTGTACAGGGAGAAACCATTTCCCAGCAATTTGCCAACCTGCTTACTGCGGGTTATAATCTTGAGATGTTACTCTCAGGTACAGCATTGCAAACAGGATACAGCTGTTTTCCGCAGAGCACTGCCGATTATCCGGTTGCGGCCCTTCAGAAACTTGCTCAGTTTTCAAAAGAGAAGTATCAGGATTTAATTAGTCATCCTTCCTTCCTGGAATTTTACGGAGATGCAACTCCTATAGATGTACTGGAATTAAGTAAAATAGGCTCGCGTCCCGCACGTCGTACCGGTACAAGGACGCTCGGGGATCTAAGGGCAATTCCTTGGGTATTTAGCTGGAGCCAGTCCAGATTTAATATTACCGGTTGGTTTGGAATTGGCTATGCTTTAAGTAAGCTTAAGGAAGAGGACAATAACAGCCACAAGCAATTAAAAGAATTTGCTGAAAAATGGCCTCTGCTACGTTATGTACTTATTCAGGTGGAAACCAATCTTATGAATGCATCACCTTCCATTATGAGCCTTTATGCTGATTTGGTTAAGGACGAAAATGTACGAAAGGAATTCAACAATATTATCAAAAGTGAACATACAGAAAGTCTGAACCAGATAGGAGCTATGTTTGAGACAAGCAGGGAAGAACGCCGGCAAAGCCTGCTGGATAATTTAAACCGAAGGGAAGATGCACTGCTTGCCCTGCACCGTTTACAAATCAAAAATCTGGATTTATGGAGGGACAGCAAAGACCAGGGTGAAAGTTACCTCGTGACGCTTTTACTGGAGATAACTACCGCCCTTGCAAGCGGACTAAAAAACACAGGTTGATATTAATTCAAATTTTCAGAGAAAAAATGCTTTGACTTAAAAGCTATTTCCTAAATAGAATTTTGGCCTTGTTATATTCATAGTTCATTCTGGCGATAGTAAGTACCGAAATATTCTCAGGACATTCTACCTGGCATGCTTCGGTGTTGCTGCAATGGCCAAAATCTTCCTGTTCCATTTGATTTACCATATTAAGGGTTCTGGCAGAACTCTCTTTTTCACCCTGTGGCAACCGGGCGAGATGGGTAATCTTGGCACCGGTAAATAAAGCCGCACTGGAATTTTTACAACTGGCTACACAGGCACCGCAGCCAATGCAGGCAGCAGCATCAAAAGAAGTTTCTGCTTGATGATAGGTAACGGGGATGCTGTTAGCTTCAGGCGCCTGACCGGTGTCTACAGAAATATATCCACCAGATGCGATAATACGGTCCAGTGAAGAGCGGTCCACTTTTAGGTCCCGTACAATAGGAAAAGCAGTGGCTTTAAAAGGTTCTACATAAATAGTGTCGCCGTCTTTAAATTCCCTCATATGCAACTGGCAGGTAGTGGTATTTTTAAGAGGTCCGTGGGCTATTCCATTAATCATTACCCCACATTGCCCGCAAATCCCTTCCCGGCAGTCATGGTCAAATTCTACTGCCCGCTCACCTTGTTTCACAATTTTCGAATTGAGCATGTCCAGCATTTCCAGAAAAGACATATCACGGCTCACGTCTTCCAGGAGGTAATTGCAAAATCCCCCTTTACTTTTCCTGTCTTTCTGTCTCCATATTTTTAATCTTATTCGCATCTCTTACCTGATTTTAATTTCCTCTGCTGAAGGTTTTACCTTTCTTTTACTTATAACTTCTTACACTAGGAGTAACAGTTTCAAAAACTAAATCTTCTTTATTTAGAATGGGCGCTGAAGTATTTCCGGACCATTCCCAGGCTGCAGAATAACTGAAATTTTCATCATCCCGTTTTGCCTCGCCGTCTCCTGTCTGGTGTTCTGCCCTAAAATGTGCACCGCAGGATTCTTCCCTGTGCAGGGCATCTATACACATAAGCTCTGCCAGTTCCATATAATCTGCAACCCTTCCGGCTTTTTCAAGTTCGCTATTCACTTCCTCTGCATCTCCCGGCACCATAAGATCCTCTTCAAATTCTTTTCTTAATCTTTTTATATCCTTAATAGCGCTTTCTAAACCTTCTTTTGTACGCAGCAGTCCGCATTTGTCGTATAAAATCCTCCCGAGTTCTTTATGAAAATCTTCTGCTGTCCTTTTTCCTTTACATTCCAAAAAACGTTGCATCTGGTTTCGGACATTTCGTTCTGCCTCCTCGAAGGCAGGATGATCTGTTGAAGTATTCGGGGATTTTATTTCATCTGCTAAATAATTCTGAAGGGTATAGGGAAGCACAAAATACCCATCTACACAGGCCTGCAACAGGGAATTTGCTCCCAACCGGTTTGCTCCGTGGTCAGAAAAGTTTGCTTCTCCTATAGCAAAGAGTCCGGGTATGGAAGTCATCAATTCGTAATCTACCCACAAACCTCCCATGGAAAAGTGTGCTGCAGGGGAAATTTTCATCGGTTCTTTATAGGCGTCGATTCCTGTAATTTTCCGGTACATAGTAAACAAATTCCCATACCGTTCGGCAATAACATCTTTTCCGTATTCCTTTATAGCTCTGGAAAAATCGAGGTAAACGGCATTTTTCAGTGTTCCTACCCCTTTTCCGAGGTCGATTTGTTCCTTTGCGGCTCTCGAAGCTATGTCTCTTGGAGCAAGGTTTCCGAAGGAAGGATATTTCCGCTCCAGGTAATAATCCCGGTCTTCTTCCGGAATTTCTCCCGGAGGCCGCATTTCATCTGTCGCTTTGGGCACCCATATCCTTCCGTCATTCCTAAGGGATTCACTCATCAAAGTTAGTTTCGACTGGTATTCTCCACTCTGCGGAAGGCAGGTAGGATGAATTTGCGTCCAGCTGGGATTGGCCATAAATGCTCCTTTTTTATGTGCCCGCCATATAGCTGAAGCATTGCAACCCATGGCGAGTGTAGAAAGATAATAGATCTTACCAAAGCCACCGGTGGCAAGCACTACGGTATGTGCAGCATGACGCTCAATTTCCCCGGTATCCAGGTTGCGGGCAATTATTCCGCGTGCTTTGCCCTCAATGAGTACCAAATCCAGCATTTCATGACGAGCATAAAGCTGAACTTTTCCTGCATTCTGTTGTCTCATTAGCGCCTGATATGCTCCCAGTAATAACTGCTGACCGGTTTGCCCGCGGGCGTAGAAAGTCCGCGAAACCTGGACGCCGCCAAAAGATCGGTTTCTTAAATATCCTCCGTATTCCCTTCCAAAAGGAACACCCTGTGCCACTGCCTGGTCTATAAGACTTGCAGAACATTCGGCAAGGCGGTATGTATTGGCTTCCCGGGAGCGAAAATCCCCTCCTTTAATAGTATCATAAAACATCCGGTATACGCTGTCTCCGTCATTCCGGTAGTTTTTTGCGGCATTCACGCCTCCCTGTGCTGCAACAGAATGTGCTCTTCTTGCCGAATCCTGAAAACAGAAACTTTTTACATTATACCCCATTTCTGCAAGCGAAGCAGCAGCAGAAGCACCTGCAAGACCTGTTCCTACCACAATTACCTCCAGCTTTTTCCGATTATTAGGGCTTACGAGTTTTGCTGAAGCTTTATAATGACTCCATTTTTCTGCTAGTGGGCCCGGCGGTACCTTAGTGTCTGTTATTTTGCTCATGCCTGGTGACTTATATAGATGAAAATCGGGATAATAATGTATCCTATAGTTATAGCGATTGAAAATAATATTCCCAATATTTTAATAATCCTGTTATAAACGGGATGAAATAATCCAATCGTCCTGTGAGCGCTAAAAACCCCGTGAAGTAAATGGTAGCCTAAAGCAATAATGGCTATTACATATAGAATTACGTACCATAATTGTTCAAAGGAAACCACTACTAAAGTATAGAGATCCTTTTTCCCATTCTCATCAAGCGGAAGATCCCCAAATTTGTACACATACCAGTAATCTTTAAAGTGGATTACCAGAAAGACAAATATTATAATTCCCAAAGCCATCATATGCCTGGAATACCAGGTACTTGCCCTGCCTCTCCTGTCCCTGGAATAAGAAACTCCGTTAGCTTTTTTCCTCCTAAATGCAAGATAAATAGCATCGATGGTATGTAAAAGAATACAGGCATAGAGAACAAAAGAAACAGCCAATATAAGCGGATTCCCGCCCAGAAAGTCGCTGTAGGCGTTATATTGTAATCTTGCCTCTGCCTCAGGCAGCAACAACTGAAGATTTCCCGCAAGATGAATGATCAGAAAGAAAGATAAAAAGAGACCTGTAATGGCCATTAGATTTTTCCTGGTAATTGAATTTTTAATAAACCATATCATAGGTTAATGCTGATTTAATTTTCTTCAAAATATAGTTACCATCAGAAATTATTGCTCTTATAAAGATATAAACTACGGAAAGTTTAAAAGGTGACAATTATCAGGAAACCCAGATTTCCGGATATTTCTTAGTAAAGTTGTTTCCTTATCTGAAATTTTAGCAATTCCTCCTTATTCTTTAAAGCTTTCTGATAGTAATCTCAGTAGCTTTTTTATATTAGTGAAAATTTAACAATCAACCAGAAGAAAATTAAATGAAGCCTAACAAAAACAGATGGCTAATTGCTCTATCGGCAATTGCAATCCATATTTCCATTGGTGCGGCGTATGCCTATAGCGTTTATACAATTCCATTAGGCGAGACCATGGGCTGGTCAGTCTCCTCCGTTACGATTGCCTTTACGGTAATGATGACTCTGGGAGGTGCTTCCGCAGCGGTCTTCGGAAGATTTGTGGAAAGAAACGGACCAAGGAAATCTGCACTGCTTGCTGCTGTTTTGTTTGGTCTGGGACAGGCGGGTTCAGGTTTCGCAGTCTCCATAGATTCCCTCACGCTCTTTATCCTAAGCTACGGACTCCTTAGCGGAATAGGTCTCGGAATTGGATATATTTCCCCGGTTTCTACTTTGGTAAAATGGTTTCCGGACCGCCGGGGTCTTGCAACCGGGATGGCCGTGCTTGGTTTTGGTTCCGGAGCGCTTATCACAGCTCCCGTTGCCGCCAGCTTAATGGAATCTGTTGGGATCGCCACTACTTTTTATATCCTCGGCGCAAGCTACTTTTTGCTTATGACCGCGGGCGCCCTTTATATTGCGCCGCCTCCTTCGGGTTGGCTACCAAAAGGAATGAAAGAAACTGTGGCTTCCGGTAAGAGAAAAATCAGGGATTTATCACAGCTAACCGCCAGGGAAGCGGTAAAGACAAAGCATTTCTGGATGTTATGGATCATGATGCTAATAAATACCAGCGCCGGGATTATGATGATTTCTGTTGCCTCACCAATGGCGCAAACGATTGGCGGAATGACAGCCGGAGCTGCCGCAATTATGGTTGGGATTATGGGAATCTTTAACGGCGCAGGAAGAATAGGCTGGGCAGCAGCTTCAGACTATATTTCGCGCCCCGTGGTGTTCATTATTTTCTTCTTGATACAACTGGTGGCATTTGTCACCCTTCCGGTTATTGGCAGTGCAATTTTGTTCCAGATCCTTATTTTCCTGGTAGTAAGCTGTTATGGAGGAGGATTTTCAAATCTTCCGGCCTTTATTGCCGATCTCTTCGGAATTAAAGAACTGGGTGCAATTCACGGTTACCTGCTCACCACCTGGTCACTGGGCGGGCTAATTGGTCCCACGCTGGTTTCTCAAATTTATGCAGCTACTGGAAGTTACATTCCGGTATTTTATGTTTTTATCGGGTTAATTATAGTAGCGCTTATTATTTCAATTATGCTGAAGGCAAACATTCGTGGTGTAAGAAAGGAACAGGCTGAAGAAGCGCAAAGGGTCATGTAGTTTTTTGGAAAGGTAAAATGTTCATTTTCAATAGAAAATATTTTCTCGCGGCGATTGTTTTATTTGTGGTTGAGGTTTTTATAGCAATTTATGTGCGGGACAAATTCATCAGGCCTTATGCGGGAGATTTTTTGGTGGTAATGCTGCTGTATTTTTTTCTGAAAAGTTTTCTGAAAATTTCAGTCACAACCGCTGCTATAAGTGTACTTGCGTTTGCGTATTTTATTGAAGCCCTTCAATATTTGCACATTATAGACCTGCTGGGGATTCAGAATAATAAATTTGCCGCAATCGTCCTGGGCAGTCATTTTGAATGGGAAGATATGTTAGCCTACACCCTCGGAATCTTAACAGTCTTCGGAATTGAGAAAATAAAGGAGCGATCTGAACTTTAATTTTCCAAAGCAATGCCGAAAATTGCCAATTTTCGTGCTCCACTATTTAGTAAATAGAAAACACTCTGAAGAATTCTCATAAAACGCTAAATTTTAATAATTTGCAGCTAAAAATGCTTAAAAAATCGACTTTTTCCCCTTTCTGCGGAAGAAAAATGTGTGAAACTGAGGTGGAATTGAAAAATTTTCACTTTAGAGAGGATTTTTCGCAGATTTTTATTCGATTTTGATGATATAACATTTACTACAGGTCAATAATTGCCATTTTAAGGCATCGATCCAAAATGAAAAACCGGAAGAGCAAAAATAATTTCGGAACTTGTAGCTTAAAAATGATAATTATCGGCTTCAATTGGCTGCGAGAAATGTTTTCAGAAAAAAGCATCTATGGAAATTCAACATTGTCCGCTTTGTGAGAAAAAGGGCGAACTTTTTTCTGAATCAGGAAAAAGTCCATATTACAAGTGCATTCACTGTAAAGGAATTTTTGTCCCTAATGATTTTTTGCCAAACCCACAGGAAGAAGTAGACAGGTACACCTCCCATAATAACGATGTGGAAGATCCCAGGTATCAGAAATTTGTATCTCCCATTGTGGAAGCAATTCTTCTGGATTTTGATGCTTCAGTGCACCAGGGGTTGGATTTTGGTGCAGGAACAGGTCCTGTAATTTCAAAAATGCTTCAGGATCGCGGCTTTCAAATTTTTCCTTACGATCCGTTCTTTCAGGACGACCGCGAATTACTTCAGCATAAGTACAACTACATTGTTTGCTGTGAAGTAATGGAGCATTTTCATTTTCCACGGAAAGAATTCCGCAAACTTAAAGAACTGCTGCTTCCGGGAGGAAAACTTTATTGTATGACACATCTCTATTCTCCGGAAATTGAATTTGAAAACTGGTACTACAAAAACGATCTTACGCATGTTTTTATTTATCAGCAGGAAACCCTGAAGTATATCACCAAAGAATTCGGTTTTTCAGATTTTTACGTGCATAAGCGCCTTGTTGTGTTCTCCAAGACCTGATATGTTTTTACGAATTTGCTGCAAGGTTTAAAAAACCCTGTAGGTAAAAGAGTTTTTAATTGTTGATAACAATTGAGAATAGAAATAATTTCTACTTATTTACGAAAAATAACTATAAGAAATTTTGAATAATTAGGATTATAAGTATAGTTTTAACACTATTGATAATTTTCTTAAAAACCAATAACTATAAATGAAAAAATCCACAACCGGGTTCGGGTTGACACTCTTAGCTCTTCTAACTATACCAAATATGGCAAACTCCCAGGAAAACAACGATCTACCACCTGAAGCTACCGAATTTTATGAGCCTGTTCCAAAGAAAATACAGGCAGGGCCGCAATTGGGTGATGCACCATCAGACGCGATTGTGCTTTTTGACGGTACAAATCTGGATGCATGGCAAAATGCCGAAGACGGGAGCAAGGCAAACTGGAATGTTTCAGACGGAATTTTTACTGTAAATCCGGGAGCAGGACCACTCGAAACAAAGCAGGAATTTGGTGACGTTCAATTACACATAGAGTGGCGGGCGCCTCAGGAAATTAAAGGAGAAGGCCAGGGTCGTGGCAACAGCGGAGTTTTTCTTATGAACAACTACGAAGTTCAAATCCTGGATTCCTATGAAAGCAAAACTTACACAAACGGGCAGGCTGGCAGTATTTATAAACAATCCCCACCGCTGGTTAACGCTACAAAATCTCCGGAAGAATGGAACGTTTATGACATTATCTTTAGAGCGCCGCGTTTTAATAAAGACGGTATGTTGATTAAACCGGCCACAGTAACCGTGCTGCATAATGGAGTTCTGGTTCAGGATCATTTCGAAATTAAAGGACCAACTGTTTATACCGGAATTCCGAATTACACCGCTCACGCAGATAAACTTCCCATCCAGCTTCAGGATCATGGGAATCCGGTGAGTTTCAGGAATATTTGGGTAAGGGACTTAGACTAATTTGAAAGAACAAAATTATGAATAACAAAAATACAAGAAGGAGCTTTATCAAGAAGTCATCCCTGGCGGCCGCAGGTTTAAGTTTACCTTTTTCTGCAATGCCTTTTTCATCAGATATTTTAAAAGTTGCTCCCAGTGATCAGCTAAATTTTGGTGTTATTGGCTGCAAAGGAATGGGTTGGGCAGATATGCAGAGCCATTTTAAAATACCAGGAGTGAATTGTGTGGCGCTTGCCGATATCGACCAAAGGGTATTGGACGAAAGATCTGCGGGAGTAAAAGAACTTGGAGGAAAGAGTCCGAAGCAATATAAAGATTACCGAAAGTTACTGGAGGATAAAGATATAGATGCGGTGATTATTGGAACGCCAGATCACTGGCACTGCCTTAATACTGTACATGCTTTGCAGGCAGGAAAGCATATTTATGTGGAAAAGCCGTTGGCAAATAGTATAGAAGAATGTAACGTGATGTTGGATGCGGCAAACCGGTATGATAAGATGATACAGGTGGGGCAGTGGCAAAGGAGTGGTAAACATTATGATGAAGCGGTAAAATATGTGCAGTCGGGCAAGCTTGGAAATATCAGGCTGGTAAAGTGCTGGGCTTACCAGGGCTGGATGAATCCGGTTCCTGTAAAACCAAACACTCCGCCACCACCGGGAGTAGATTACGATATGTGGTTAGGTCCTGCGCCAGATCGTCCTTTTAATGAAAATCGTTTTCATTTCGATTTCCGTTGGTTCTGGGATTATGCAGGCGGTTTGATGACAGACTGGGGCGTGCATGAAATTGATATCGCATTGTATGCGATGCAGGCAAAAGCGCCAAAGTCCATAATGGCTTCGGGAGGTAAATTTGCCTATTCAAATGATGCTTCAGAAACACCTGATACGCTACAAACCGTTTACGAATTTGAAGATTTTAACCTGTTGTGGGAACATGCCACAGGAATAGATGGTGGTAACTACGGAAGGAATGAAGGCATTGCTTTTATTGGAAATAATGGTACGCTGGTGGTTAACCGTGGCGGCTGGGAAGTGATTCCGGAAAGGGAGAACAAAGATGGTGAATGGGTGACAAAACTGGACAGGGTGGAACAGCAGGATGCACAGGATAGTGCGCTGGACAGGCACACAGAAAATTTTGTGGAAAGCATCAAAACCAACGACGCTTCCAAACTTACCTGCGGAATTAAAGCCGGACATGCGGCGGCGGTAACCGCTCACATGGGGAATATCGCCTACAAAACGGGACAAAAAATTTACTGGAATGAGCAGGATAGTTCCTTTAAAGGGAATGAAGAAGCCAATAAGCTGGTAAAGGCGAATTATCACAATGGTTGGGAAATGCCTAACGTATAGCAAAAAATAATGCAGGTCTACAAAAGCAGACCTGCATTTATTTTTTATCAGAAAAACCGGGTGTACTCCTTAAATTACCCGTGGTTTTTTATTGTTATTCCGCTTTGGCGCTCATTGGTGGGCCGAGATAGGAGTCGTTAATATCTTCAGTTTTAATAACTATTTTCTGAAGCACAATTCCAGGATCTATCGCCCATACTTCAAGCGTATGTGCGCCATCATTTTCCAGGTCAAAACTTGTTGTTACGGCAGTAGCATTATTCGCTACCGAAGAGTCCCAGTTGTCTTCTGTATCTTCTTGTAAATTCAGGATTTTTGGCTCTTTTCCATCAATGGAAACTGCAAAACGTAATCCGCCCCTGTTTAGAAAATCTAAGCTGGGAGATAATATAAATTCCACTTCAACTTCTCCTGAACTAAATGCAAAGAATTTATAAGTTAGTGACGGATTGTTTTTGCTAAATTCTCCTCCAGGTTTTATTTTTCCTGAAGACATGGCAGAACCGGTTTTTCCTAAATTCGGAATTAACTGCCATGCATTGTCACCGTTTGTTTTTTCTGAATATTTTGTTGCCGGGATAGAAACATAACCGTTGCTTTCCACAAAACCTTCAACTTCTTCAGAAGGATTTCGTACAGGAACTATAACTTCAACTTTAGTTCTTCCGGGGCCTTTAATGGTTAAAGAAACTGTGTGTTCTCCTTTTGGGGCAGCATCCCAATTCACGCTCACATAAATACGTTCTTGTTGATCTACTTTTCCCTTTTCTGAAGAAAGCTTTACCCAGTCCTTTTTATTTTTGATTTTGTACCTGAATTCTTTCTGACCTTTATTAAAAATATCTATATAATGCTTCTGGTCATTATAAGGATCAAACATGGGAAGTAAGGCTTCCTGTCCTTTTGCGGCTGTTGTGGGCCATGAATTCGAAGATCCTTCCACAGCGACGCCCATAGCTCGTTCTTCAGGTACGTCTATTCGCTTTACTTCCGGCATGCTTTGTTCTTCCGGCTGTTGCCAGTACGTATAACCAATGTGGGTTTGTGACATCATATGATTCCACTTTCCATCGGCAAGTTCGTTGTGGTAATATTCGGTTAATTCCGCATCTTTTTCATAATACTCCTCAACTTCATCGGCATAATGATTTGCAATTGCCCTGCCCTGTTTGGCATACAACCTGTTTTTTGCGGTAGCCACATAAAGCCTGTTGAGGTTTGCTGATGCCTTCACCGGAAACAATACAAGCTGATAAAATGCGTCCTCATATCTTTCCGGAAGCTCTTTGTAAATCTCTTCTGCCTGTTCTTCAATGTTAGTAAAATCCTCCAAGACCCTTTCAGCTTCGTTGTAGCTGGTAATGCTGTAAGTTTCAGGGCTTAGAAGCTCCGGTTTTCTACGGCTGTTGTATTTGGTATATTTTTCAATGATGTTAGCTGTTTCTTCAGCATACTCTTCTCCAAATTGTTTTGCTGCCCATTTTCGGGTATACTCGGGAAGATCTTCCGCATCGATTTTTTCAGGATCCCAGGCATAATCAAGGAAGAAACTGGTAGGGAATTCCATAGGCTTGATATCGCCCACGTTTACGATCCACAGCCTGTCAGCTCCAAATTCGTAAGCGAGGTTCATTTGTTCCCAAACCCTGGAGATTTGTGTGGTATTGATCCATTTATAGTTCCGGGGGCCGCCAACGTAATCAAAATGATAGTAAACTCCATAACCGCCGGCGCGTTCTTCTTCTTCAGGATCTGGCAATTTTCTGATATTACCCCAGTTATCATCGGCCAGTAATAAAGTAACATCATCTGGTACGCGCATTCCCTGGTCGTAATAGTCCTGAACTTCCTTATAAAGTGCCCATACCTGCGGAGTCGCTTCTGCAGGTTTTCCGGTTACTTCAGCAATAATACGGCGCTGGTCTTCTACTACATTTTCCAGCAGACTAATTGCAGTGCCTTCGGCCATAGGTTCGTCGCCATCGCCACGCATCCCGATCGTCACCACACTTTCGTTGTCGCCCATACGTTCCATTCCTTCCCTCCAGAATTGCTGAAGATTTTCGGGATTGGTATTATAATTCCAGTCTCCCTCACCATAGCGCCGCCACTCATCGTGTGCGCGCATTAGCGGTTCGTGGTGCGAAGTTCCTATTACCACACCATACTCATTGGCGATAATTGGGTTTTTTGGGTCATCATCATAAAATGCCCTTCCCCACATTGCCGGCCATAGATAATTTCCTTTTAGCCGGAGGATAAGCTCAAAAACATGCTCGTAAAATTCGCTGTTAAAACCGCCGAATTTCTCTGTGGCCCAGCCTGCAAGTGCGGGAGCTTCATCATTGATAAAAATTCCACGGTATTTCACTTTTGGGGAACCATCGGTATATTTTCCAGACTTTATATACAAATTTTCAGCTCTTTTAGCAGGAACATCTGCCCACCAGTACCATGGAGAAACCCCAATTTCTTCGGAAACATCATAAATCCCGAAAATTGTTCCCCTTTTGTCACTTCCGGCAATTACCAGCGCTTTTTCAACATTTGGCATTGGATTTTCCACTACCTGAATGGTAAAATTCTCCCATTGTCCGGTTAATTCTGAAACGTCTAATTTTCCGCTTCCCGCCAGCCGGTCGATTAAGCGGCTTTTTCCCAGCGTACCAATAATCACGGCAGTTTCTGAATTTATTTCTCCGGAAATATTCAGTTTCGGAAGCCTTCCGGTTACTCTTTCAATATCCTGCGTAAAGTCTTCAGCAACATGGTGTACTCCTTTAAAATCTTCAGAATCAACAAAAATATCCGGCAATTCTGAAGCTGAAGCCAGTTCAAAAGACCCTTCTGTTTCAGAATATGTCACATAAGAGTCCTGGGCAAAAGTAAAAACCGGAAAAAGGATCAGCAGTAATATATAATGCCGATAATTGCCATTTTTGATGCTGCTCTTAATCTTCATATTAATCTTCGGTTTCATCAAATTCTACTACTTCATAATAGGCTGCTTTAGGCTCATAATCTTCATCAAAAAGCAACGGATAATTTTTACGACCTTCTACTGGATAATAATCTAACCAACTGTATGCATCAGAGATATTCCAGAAAGTTAAACCGGTCATTACTTCTTTATAGTCGCGGAATACTTCAAAAAACATTTTGTATTTATCAACCTGTTTTTGCTGAAGCTCCGCAGTAAACTCATCAGATTCATCCGGTCGTCTCTCGCGTTGTTCCTTTTCCCACGGATAAATAGAAACATCCAGCTCGGTAATTTGTACATCAAGGCCTAACGAAGAATACATATCCATGGCTTTTCTAAGGTCTTCTTCTGAAGGATCAAAAATTGACCAGTGACCCTGGATTCCAACACCGTCTATCGGTACATCCCGGTCTACAAGCATTTTTAGTAGTTTGTAGATCCTATCTCTTTTTTCGGGAATAATTGCATTATAGTCGTTGTAGAAAAGTTTGGCTTCAGGATCTGCTTCGTGAGCATATTCAAAAGCTTTAATAATAAATTCTTCTCCCAAAATCTCAAACCACTCAGATTTCCTAAGGAACTCTTCGGGATCATCAGAAATTGCTTCATTTACAACATCCCATGCATAAATTGTGCCTTTGTAGCGGGAAACGACTGTATCTATATGATTTTTCATGCGCTTCAAAAGTTCTTCTTTGCTCACCTGCCCGCCGTCTTCAGCTTCAAAAATCCAATCTCCCGTTTGTTGATGCCAAACTAAAGCATGTCCCCGCATCTTCATATCATTTTCCCTGGCAAAATCGGCCATTTTATCTGCAGCTTCCCAGTTATAGCGATCTTGTTCAGGATGAATTTCTCCCATTTTCATCACGTTCTCCGGCGTAATACTGTTGTAGTGTTGAAGGATTAATTCTTTGGATTTTCCTTCAAAAGAATTTGGTGCAACCGCAACGCCAACCGGGAAATAATCTGAATAATAATCTTTAAGGCCTAATTCCTGTTCCTGCTCTTCAGCAGATGTTGCTGCAACTTCCTTTTTTTCTTCAGAATTGGATTTACAACCTGCAAAAACGATAGCGCAAATAAGTAAAAGGTTGAATTTTTTATAGATATTCTTCATCTGGTGATGTCTTGTTTTAAATTAGGCTGAGGTTATGCTTTTTTCGAGTCCTTTTTCAAGTCCTCTTAATTCGGCAAGACCTTTTAATCTTCCAATTAGTGAATAACCGGGATAATAATTTCTGTGATCTTCGGCAGAATGCAGGTAACCGTGGTCTGGCCGCATTGGCAAACTGATCTTTTTCTCATTCATATAAGCAAGGATGCGACCCACAATTTCGGCCATAGGAACGGCACCATCCAGGTGATCTGATTCCCTGAAAATCCCATTGTTTTCGTGCTTCACATTTCTTAAATGTAAAAAATGAATCCGGTCTTTAGACTTTTCGAAAATTTCGACAAGATCATTCTCTGGTCTGCCACCAAGCGATCCTGTGCAATAGCAGAGTCCGTTGGCGGGTATATCAACTTCATTTAAAATATGCTCAATATCGGCCTGTGTGCTGACTACTCTTGGAAGGCCCAAAACCGAAAACGGTGGATCGTCTGGATGTATCGCAAGTTTCACTCCTGATTCCTCGGCAACCGGAGAAACTTCAGATAAAAAATGGACAAGATTCTGTCTTAGTTTGTTATCGTTTATATGATCGTATGCTTTCAGTTGCTCTTTAATAGCTTCCGGAGTAAAACTTTCGGAACTTCCCGGAAGTCCCAGTAGTACATTTTTAAAAAGACGCTCTTTTTCTTCTGAAGAAAGTTTTTCACCGGTTTTTCTGGCTTCTTCTATTTCTTCTTCAGAATAATCTTTTTCAGCATTTTCCCTTTTTAAAAGAAAGAGGTCGAAAAAGGCAAATTTCGCCGGATGGTATCTTAAAACCTTGGAGCCATCTTCATTTTCAAAATCATGGTCTGTCCTAAGCCAGTCCAGAATAGGCATAAAATTATAAGTAATAACTTTTAGACCACATTCTGCTACATTTTTAATGCTTTGCTTGTAGTTTTCTATAAGCTGCTTATAATTTCCTGTTTGTCTTTTAATGTCCTCATGAACAGGAAGGCTTTCGATAACTTTCCACTCCAGGCCGGCATCTTCTATGGTTTTGATCCTTTCCTTAATATCTTGCACTTGCCATACTTCACCCACGGGTACCTGGTGTAGGGCGGTTACAATTCCTGTAACACCTGCCTGCTTTAATTCCTTTAAGGAAATTATATCCTGCGGCCCGTACCACCGCATGGTCTGCATCATGTTGTACATATTAAAATCCTATTGAGTTACCACCGTCTATAGGTAGTACGGTTCCTGTTGTAAATTTAGATTCGGTCGTGGCATAATAGAAAACGGCATCTCCAATATCTGAAGGTTCTCCCAGCCTGCCCATCGGGGTCCTGGAAAGTACTTTGTTTTTTCTTTCGGGATCGTTGTCCAGGGCTTTTCCAGACATTTTGGTTTTAATAAAGCCTGGTGCTACACAGTTTACCCTTATTCCATATTGGGCGAGATCTACGGCCATGGCGCGCGTCATTCCTTCTATAGCAGTTTTACTTGCAGAATAAGCAATAACTTTTGGAATACCGTATTGTGCAGCCATAGAACTGATATTTATAATGCTCCCGGAGTTCTTCTCCTTCATAAATTTAGAAACTTCGCGGCTTATTACAAAGACACTGGTAACATTAGTGTGAATGATGGACTGAAATTCCTCATCGGTCACTTCCATAAATTCCTTTTTCATATTGATCCCGGCGTTATTTACCAGGATATCGATAGCCCCTGCTTCCTGGGCGATTTTCGCCACAGCAGCAGGGATCTCTTTAAGATTATTCAGGTCGAGAATAAAAGGTTTTGCATTAGGACCGAGTTCTTCACAGGCCTTCATGGTTTTTTCCTCGTTTCTTCCGTTTACATAAGTAGTTATGCCATTATCACAAAACTTTTTTGCGGTAGCATATCCAAGTCCGGCATTGGCGCCGGTTACAATTGCGGTTAGATTGTTTTTCATTAAATAGAAATGTTGAATTCCGGCAATTCCTCTTTATTTATTTGCCGTAGTTATTTTAGTTAAATACCCACTTTGGGTTTAGAAATTAATTATTCCCATGAAGGCCTAATGCCTGGCGCAAAAGGAAATTCCAGGGATTTGTAATATTCAAGATCATGTTCTGGTTGAGGCACAGATTCTGGTAATTCCATATCAGAAAATTGCTGAAAATAGGAAAGACATGCATTCCTCCACCATTTCGCTTCTTTAAGCTGAATTTGCAAAAGCATAGAAACTTTTTTAAATCGCTCTTCATCCACGTATTCTTCCATATTGTTCCAGGTTTCCACCATTTCTTCTACATCTTCCACACCTTCCTGATAGGTGGTGGCCAGGTTATGCCATAGCGTTTCTCCATTGTCCATCTGGTAATCCCAGGGCAGGTGATGGAACCAAAGCAGATATTTCTCAGGAGTAGTTTCCGGGGAGCTGTATTGTTGTGCAATAGGATCTGCATACTGTGCAAGAGCGTCACTTCCGGAAATCGTACGATCAAAACCAATACCTTCTTCATCTGCTTTATGGTAATACACCGGATTCCATTCTGGTCTGGAAAGATTGCTCACCCAGGGTCCTGGTCCATAATGGTGGTTGGTATTCATAATATGATGTAAGCCTAGCGGAGTCATGTATTTTACTACTGCCTCACGGGATTTAATAAGTAAATCTGTCATTGGATCAACAAACTCTTCTTCGTTGGTGAAGGTCATTTTCAGCCATTCTTCGGCAATTCTTTCGGAGTCGAGGTAAGGATCCCAGGCAAGTCTTCCAAAGCCATACCAGCTGCTTTGTCCAAAAGGGTGGCCCGTCCAGTTTTTTGCAGTACCAATATTTGCAACTCCGGCTATTCCGGTAAGTTTCTTATTGGAAAGGCTACCATCAATAACTTTAGCTACTGTTGAATTTTCACCATTCACATAAGTATCTTCATCCAGCGTTTCTTCAAATAACTTCGGAAGGAATACCAGGTGCGAAGCAAATCCCAGGTATTCCTGGGTAATTTGAAACTCCATCATTAAAGGAGTATTTGGCATGGCGCCAAAGATTGGATGAAAAGGTTCCCTTGGCTGGAAGTCTATTGCGCCGTTTTTAACCTGAACCAGAACATTTTTCTTAAATTGACCGTCGAAAGGAACAAATTCTGAATAAGCTTGTTTCGCCCGGTCTTCAGGATCATGTTCAGAATATACAAAGGCACGCCACATCACAATTCCATCGTGCGGTGCAACTGCTTCTGCCAGCATATTTGCACCATCCACATGGGTGCGGTCATAATTGTTTGGTCCCGGTTGCCCTTCAGAATTTGCTTTTACAAGAAACCCTCCAAAATCTGGAATTTCTGCATAAATTTCATCAGCTTTATCTTTCCACCATTGTTTCACTTGAGCATTTAAGGGGTCTGCAGTGTCTACATCTCCGCTTTCCATTGGAGCAGAAAACCGTGCAGTTAAATACACCTGAATCCCGTAAGGACGAAAAACTTCGGCAAGTGCTTTTACTTTTTCTATATATTGTTCTGTAAGAATTAATGAATTTGCATTTACATTGGTTAGCACGGTGCCGTTTATCCCAATGGAAGCATTGGCACGTGCGTAATCTGTATATTCCGGCTTGATCAAATCTGGCAATAAGTGCCAGTCCCAAATGGAGAAGCCGGCATATCCCCGTTCTACAGTACGATCCAGGTTGTCCCAATGGTTCAAAACACGCTTTTGGATTTTTGGGGAGTCGATAATTGCCAAATTTGAGATGTCATTATGTAGTTGCATCTCTTTTATAAGTCGGAAGGTACCGTAGAGCACTCCTATATCGGTTTTGGCCGTAATAAGAATGGTTTTATTGCCGTCTTGGGTTGCACTTTTTATTATATAGCCTTCAGAATTGATGTTTTCGAGATCAGGTTTAACTGAATTGCTAAGATTAGCGGGTAGTTGGTCGATATTTGCCAAAATCAGGAGGCCATCACCGGAGTCCGCAGTTTCAAGTTCCTGATTAAAAAAAGAATTATACGCTTTAGAAAGTTCTTCGCGGGATGCTTCCAACGTCTTAGAATTCCCCAAAACTTTTATTCCTTTAACCGATTTTAAGTAAGATTGCTTAAGATCTGAATCCTCGATTTTATCGTATTGGAGCCATAAATTATAATCGGTTTGAGCGCTTGAAACCAGAGGGAAATAGCAGGCAAGCACGAGAAGGATAAATTTTATTTGGTTCATGGGATCTGTTGAAAAGTTAGGTAATCTTAAAATAATCGATTGCGATGGAAAAATAGGTAAAAAATGGATGTAAACAAAATTTTCGACGCAATCGGTTGCGTTTAGTATATATTTATTTCATATTTATTAGAATTATCTTTATATCTCCCTTTTATTCATTAAAACAATTATTATCCTTATATCTGAAAGTACATGGAAAATTAATGTTCTGAATGCAGCAGTCCTTCTTCTTGTTCTGATAAATTTCTGTCCTGTATAAGCCTAAAAAACTGGAAATCCCAAATTCTGCCTTTAAAAATGACAGCATTGGACGTAAATGATGGGGTAGATGATTTAATCGATTAATTGAAATGGATTAGACCTCAATAAACGCAGGAAATCATTTAGAATGGGTAAAATTAAGGAAGCGGATTCCGGAATAATAGTTTTTACGTAGTCTAACTGGTTTCCAGGAGACGGGTAGTATTTATTCTATTACTTGAGCTCCTTATAATAATTTCAGTATCCAACATCGTAATCTCAGAAATGTTTGAATCCAGCTTTTTCGAAGAGTGTTCCAGAATTCTTTGAGCAGAAATCTCACCCATTTTTACTGCAGGATGGGAAACTGTAGATAAAGCAGGCTCTACTACAGATGCCATGGGATCATCATTAAAACCGATTATTGCCAGCTCTTCAGGGATTTTGATGCCTCTGGCTTTGGCGGTTAAAATGGCGCTCACTGCAGCGGTATCATTAGAAGAAAAAAGTCCGTCGGGTGGTTGAGGTAAATTGAGAAGCGCTTTTGTCCCGTCACAACCTTCTTCGAAACTCATAGTATCCAAATCTATTATTAATTCTTCAGCCACTTCAAGATTATTTTCTCTAAGTGCATCGAGATAACCTTTTTTTCGAAGATTATATACATTTAGATGCTGGGCGCCTGCAAAATGAGCAATCCTTTTACATCCCTGATCAATAAGATGTTGTGTTGCTTTGTATCCTGCCGTATAATTGTCAATTATTACCCTGTAGGAATTAAATTCGACAGGTACACGATCCACAAAAACTAAAGGGATGTTTTGATCTATAAATTGTTTAAAATGCTGGGAGTCTCTTGTCTCCATACCAAGAGATACAATAAGTCCCGTAACCCTGCTATCGTACATAGCCTTTGCATTAGCGATTTCGTTCTCATACTTATCGTTAGACTGACTTATAATGACATTATATCCCGCTTTCCTTGCTGTTTCTTCCACTCCGCTTATTATGGAAGCAATAAAAGGTCTGTTAATCCTGGCAATTAAAATGCCGATGGTTTTACTTTTATTGTTTCGTAAGCTTGCTGCTAAAGTATTTGGTCTATAGCCCAACTGTTTGGCTATTTTCTGGATTTCCTTAGTTGTTTTTTGACTGATACTCTTGTGGTTATTAAGAGCCCTGGAAATAGTTGAGGGCGAAAACTTCAATTCTTTCGCTAAATCGTAAATGGTAACTTCTTTCTTTTTTTTCATTATGGGCTCTTAAAAGCTAAACAACAAAGGATTTTTTTGTTGCGCAGAACTTCAAATATAACAAATCTATGGAATACTAAGTGCCTACTGCCTTAAGCGAATACGAAAAAATTTAATTTTTTTCGTAAATGAAAGTGAATAGTGGTTGTGTTGCGTGAAATTTGTGAAAGTCTGTATGTTTCCTCCGGATCATTTCAGGTGATCCCGCAAACCAGGAGCAGATAGGGGGTGATACATGTGTAACAGGCTAAAACTCAAAGCTGAAGCCTTTTTCTGTCAATTTTCGATAAATCGTGTTGTCAAACTGATATAGTTTTGCTGCCCTGTGTGAGACATCTTTTTGTTTTTCATTAAGGTCTACAAGGAGTTTCATTCTAAGGATTTTTCTTCGGAAATTCGGTTTGTCCATTTCTATGTCCAGAATTTCTTCATATAACTGCATGAGTTGGAGCAGTGTGAATTTTTCCGGTAACAAATTAAAACCAATAGGGGCCTGGCGTACACGTCGGCGTAATCTTTTAAGGCTATAATCCAGGATTTCATTATGATCATAAATTAAATCTGGAATCTCTTTAATTTTGAACCACCTGGCTTCAGAAGCTGTAAAACCTGCTATTACGTTGTAATCTTCACGTTTTATAAGCGCATTGTATCCTATTGTTATCACCCGTCCTACGGGAAAGCGTTCAGGATCGCCAAAGGCTTTTAGCTGTTCCAGGTATATGTTATCAAGACCTGTTAGTTCGCGCAGGAGCCGTTGCGCTGCGGCATCTATTGCTTCATCTTCTTTAATCCAACCGCCGGGAAGCCCCCATTCACCTTTACGAATACCCCTTCCATGTTTCACTAACAATATTTCCAGACTGCCATTCTCAAAACCAAACACAACACAATCTATTGTAATTGAGCTCATTACAGGTGTTTCAACCAAATCACCCGATTCTTCTTTAATCAATGCTTTTTTCATCTTACAAATTGTGCTAAAACTTATATATTATTTTTCTTAACTGTTTTTTCCGAATAACGCGAAATAGACGATTGCATTTTAAGAAAAATTAATAAATACACCTAATTAATTGCTAAAGTAAAATTTAATATTTAAACTTGTGGTCATATAAACTATAAGTTTCTTTAAAGAAATCAGATAATATAACATGGCGACAGCAAAAATAAGTCAAAAAAGCGTTTATCTTATAACTATAGTAGCCAGCCTTGGCGGTTTACTTTTTGGTTATGACACGGCAGTTATTTCCGGTGCCGTAGGTGCATTGGAAGCTTCTTTTATTACTTCTTTGGAAAACGATACAGTCTTAGCAGAGAATAGTATTTTTCAGTTTAAAGTTATTCTAAGTATATGTATCCTGGCCATAGGTTTATTATTTGCGTCCTTTGTTTTGAAATTTTTTAAACGTAGTACTGCTTATATCATTATAGCGGGAATTCTTATTTTAGGAGGTGCTATATATTATTTCCAATTTTTGACCTTACCGGGGGTATTAACAGAGAATTTGAGAAATTCTATCCTTGGATTTATGGTTAGTAGCGCTCTTGTAGGTTGTATAATTGGTGCATCTATGGGGGATAATGCGGCAAACTCAATAGGTCGACGAAATGGTCTTATTTTATCTGCCCTACTTTTCCTTCTCTCTGCCTGTGGATCTTCTTATCCTGAATTCATGAACATTTTTCCGGGCAACGATTTAACTTCATTTATAATTTACCGAATAGTTGGAGGTATAGGAGTTGGGCTTGCCAGTATGTTAGCGCCGGTTTATATTGCTGAAATGGCACCTGCAGGAATTAGGGGAAAACTCGTTTCTTTTAACCAATTCGCAATTGTCACAGGTATGCTGGTCGTTTACTTCGTTAACTATTTTATTGTGAGTGGGCAAACTGAAGACTGGATTAACCAGACAGGATGGCGATATATGTTTTTATCTGAAAGCATTCCAGCCCTTTTGTTTTTGCTTTTCTTGTTCTTCGTTCCTAAAACACCACGTTTCCAAACGATGAAGGGGAACGAAAAAGATGCTATGAAGGTTTTGAGCAAACTGAATGGACCAGAAAGAGCATCAGAAATCCTGGCCGAGATCAAAGCTTCATTTAGCCGAACCAAATCTCACTGGCTTTCCTTTGGATGGACAGTAGTAATTGTGGGAATTGTGCTTTCTGTGTTTCAGCAATTCGTAGGAATTAACGTTGTACTTTATTATGCTCCGCAGATTTTTGAAGGAATGGGAATGGAGACCGATGCCTCTATGTTGCAGACTATTATAGTAGGGGCGATAAATATGCTCTTTACGATTCTGGCAATTATGACGGTTGATAATTTTGGTAGGAAAAAACTTATGATGATAGGAAGTGCAGTGATGGCTATTAGTATGATAGGTCTTGGTTTTGCGCTGTATTTACAGGTGGAAGGTTTGCCTGCGTTACTTCTTATGCTTCTTTATATCGCCGCTTTTGCAATGTCCTGGGGCCCTGTTACATGGGTGCTATTGTCTGAAATATTTCCAAATAAAATCAGAGGGGTTATGGCAGTGGCTGTAGCTGTACAATGGTTAGCAAACCTTATTGTATCCTGGACTTTCCCAATGATGGATAAGAACGAAGCATTGGTAGAAACTTTCAACCATGGCTTTTCTTACTGGATCTACGGAGTAATGGCCATTCTTTCTGGATTGTTTATCTGGAAATTTGTCCCGGAAACGAAAGGAAGAACATTAGAAGACATGGAAAGTCTTTGGATTAGAAAAAAATAATAAAAGTATAAGTATGTATTTCTTAGGAATAGATTTAGGAAGTTCCTCTATAAAAGTATCGGTTTTAGATGCTGATAAAGGTAAAATAATTTGTGCGGTCACAGTGCCGGAGTTTGAAATGGAAATTTCAGCTCCTAAATTTGACTGGGCAGAACAGAATCCAGATACCTGGTGGGGATATGTAAAAGAGGGTCTAAATGAGGTGTCGAAAAAGCACAATATCGACCTAAAGAAGGTAAACGGAATTGGAATCGCCTACCAGATGCATGGTCTGGTTCTAACAGACGAGAACCTGGAACCTGTGAGACCATCTATTATTTGGTGTGATAGCAGAGCTGTTGAAATAGGTAATGATGCGCTGGAAGCCATTGGGAAAGAGAACTGTCATAGGCAAATCTTAGGTAGTCCAGGAAATTTTACTGCTTCAAAACTGAAGTGGGTGAAACAAAACGAACCCGAAGTATATGCTAAAGCAAAATACATGATGTTGCCTGGAGATTACATAGCGGCAAAACTCTCCGGTGTTCCCCAAACTACTACTTCCGGTTTATCTGAAGCCGCTCTTTGGGATTTTCCAAAAGGAAAGTTAGCTTTAGAAGTATTGGAAAAAATGGGATTGTCTGAAGATTATATTCCGGAAATTGTTCCAAGCTTTGGACACCAGGCCAAAGTTAGCAAAGAAATAGCCAGCGAATTGGGTCTTAATCCAGATGCTGTTATTACCTACCGGGCAGGAGATCAACCGAACAATGCTTTGTCTTTAAATGTGTTAAATCCTGGTGAAATTGCAACTACTGCAGGTACTTCAGCAGTGATTTATGCGGTAACCGATAAGGATAACTACGACGAGCAAAACAGGGTGAATACTTTCTTACACGTGAACAACAATGAAGACCAGAAAAGAAACGGTATTCTGGGAATAATTAATGGTTCCGGGATTTTATACCAGTGGTTGCGTAAAACAATTTCTTTAGGTAATGATGAGCTTATTTCTTATGAGCTGTTAAACCGTGAGGCTGCGAAAGTACCTGCAGGAAGTGATGGTTTACGTTTTTACCCTTTCGGAAATGGGGCGGAACGAATATTTAACAACAAAAAAGTGAATTCGGGTATTGAAAACCTTAATTTTAATATCCATCAACCCCCTCATCTTATACGATCTGCCTGCGAAGGCATTGTGTTTGCTATGAACTACGGCTTTGATGTGATGAAGTCTTTAGGTACATCTGGTGAAGTTGTTCGTGCAGGAAAAGGAAATTTGTTTTTAAGTCCTGTTTTCAGAGAAATTTTTTGCAATACCACACAAGCTAATCTGGAACTTTATAATACTTCGGGCGCAGAAGGAGCAGCGCGTGGTGCAGCCTATGGTTATGGCTACTTCAGCAATCTTGATGAAGCTTTTGGAGAGCTGGAGATTGTAGAACGTATAGAGCCTGATAAAAATCTGTCATCTCAGTATCAGGAAATCTATTCAGAATGGAAAGAGAATATTAAAATAGAAAAAGAATAATTATGAAATCAAAAAGTCAATTTTTTAAGAACGTCGATCAAATTAAATTTGAAGGCAGGGAAAGTGATAATCCTTTAGCTTTTAAATGGTATGATGAAAATAAAGTTGTTGCAGGAAAAACGCTGAAGGAACATATGAGGTTTGCCACAGCATACTGGCATACCTTTAATAATACCGGAAGTGACCCATTTGGTCCTGGTACAGAAACCTTTGAATGGGATAAGAGTGATGATCCTATTACCCGTGCAAAGGATAAAATGGACGCAGCTTTTGAATTTATGACCAAACTGGGAACACCGTACTACTGCTTTCACGATGTAGATGTTGTAGATGAAGCACCAACTCTTGCAGAATTTGAAAAAAGACTGCAAACTATGGTGGAATATGCAAAGCAAAAGCAGGAAGAATCTGGTATAAAATTGCTATGGGGAACTTCTAATTTATTTAGTAATCCTCGTTATATGAATGGTGCAGCCACCAATCCAAATTTTGATGTTCTTGCTTATGCCGGTGCACAGGCTAAAATTGCTATAGATGCTACTATTGCGCTAGGAGGAGAGAATTACGTGTTCTGGGGTGGTCGTGAAGGTTATATGAGCCTTTTAAACACAGATATGAAGAGGGAGCAGGAACATTTAGGGCGTTTCCTAAATGCCTGTAAGGATTATGCCAGGAGCCAGGGATTTAAAGGAACATTCTTTATTGAACCAAAGCCAATGGAACCTACTAAACATCAGTATGATTATGATGCTGCTACTTCTCTTCATTTCATAAACAAATACGGTCTTGAGAATGATTTTAAATTAAATCTTGAAGTAAATCACGGGACTTTAGCCGGACATACATTTGAACATGAATTACAGGTTGCTGTAGATGCTGGAATGCTTGGAAGTATTGATGCTAACAGAGGAGATTATCAAAACGGTTGGGATACAGATCAGTTCCCAATAGATCTTTACGAAATTACGCAGGCTATGCTTATCATTCTGGAAGGTGGAGGAATCCAGGGAGGTGGAATTAACTTTGATGCTAAAGTCAGACGTAATTCAACTGACCTTGAAGATAAATTTATTGCTCATGTTTCCGGGATGGACATCTTTGCCAGAGGTCTTATTTGTGCTGATAACATTTTGAAGAATACGCAATATAAAAAGCTTCGAAAGGACCGTTATGCTTCTTTTGACAGTGGCAACGGAGCAAAATTTGAGAAAGGAGAATTATCTCTTCAAGATCTGAGCAAGATTGCAAGAGAGGCAGGAGAACCTCAGCAAATAAGTGGAAAGCAGGAATTATTTGAGCAGCTTATTGCTAATTCTATCTAGTAGTAAAAAATTTCTGATAATTTAAGTAAATAAGAGAGGCTGGCTAAACTCCAGCCTCCCTTATATATAATAAATTCTGATTCTTTTCTTTCCTTTACTAACTCATAATTGATTTCTAAAATTCAATTGTTGATCAGCTACCACACAATCGAATGCGGTAATTATAGTGTAAAGGCCTTTTTCCCTATATCAGTTGCGTAACCTTATTTAATGATCCCACTAATATTTCCATGAAGTACCTTCAAACCTAATTCTATTTATAAGGAAAGTCAGTTTAAAAATTGGAATGAGGTTCATAAAAGAAATAGAGAAGAAATTTTGCATAGGAAACCGTTACTCAACCTTTAGCATGGTAAAAACAGTGAATTCATTTATGTTGATTTGAAGGTAAATTTTTGGTAAGGAGTAGAATGAACCCAGGCTTTTAATATACTTTCTACTGGAAAAAAATGTGTGTAAAAGAAGATTGTAAATGAATTGAAGGCTTTTAAGTAGGAAAAGATGGGCTATAAAAAGTTACCAGATCAAATCTTTACTAATATCAGAATATTTAAGAAGAGAACAAGCCTCTCGTAGAGCAGGACGAATTATCAAACTAATTTTTCTGAATTTTAAAAGGTCAAATTTTCAGCTAAGAACCTCTTGAAACCTTAGTGTTTATGCACAATGCTTCAAAATTTATGGAGAGTTGCAACAAATGTGTTACTGCATTTAAATAAGGCCGGATATATTTGTTATTAAATCATTAAGAAATTCTAACTATAAATTTTTAATCAATCGATTTCGTAGTTCTTATACCATATCGAATTTTTTTCACAAAACCTAAACTCGTTAAAATAAACAATTTCCACAATGACAAATTATTTAATTAGTGAATTAAGCTCAAAAATCCGGGGTGTTCATCTCTTTGTTCTAATGAGCCTGATTAGTTTTTCAGCGTTTGCGCAAAGCACAATAACAGGAACCGTTACTGATGAAAATGGACCTGTACCAGGAGTAACTGTAATTTTAAAAGGAACCAGCAATGGAGTTGTTACAGATTTTGATGGTAATTATTCCATAAATAATGTTCCCTCTGATGGTGTTCTTGTTTTCAGCTTTGTGGGATACGAGACACAGGAGGTGCCTGTAAACAATCAAACACAAATCGACACTAGTTTAGAAACAGATGTATCTTCTCTGGATGAGGTTGTTGTAGTTGGTTATGGTACAATGAAGAGGAGTGATGTTACTGGATCTGTGGTCTCTGTTTCCAGTGACGCGATCGAGGAATCTATTCCTACAACAGTAGATCAGGTATTGCAGGGTCGTGCTGCCGGGGTTCAAATACAGCAAAACAGTGGTGCACCTGGAGCCAGTTCTTCCATTCGAATTCGTGGTATTAGTTCTATTACAGGTTCTAATGAACCAATTTTCGTAATTGATGGTGTTATTGTTGATAGTAATACAGGGCAGACCGGCCAAAATGCCTTTGCATCAATTAACCCATCTGATATCGTTTCCATAGATATTTTAAAAGATGCTTCTGCAACTGCTATTTATGGTTCCAGAGCGGCAAACGGTGTTATTCTTATTACCACTAAAAGAGGTAAGGATGGTGAAGCAACTGTTAATCTTAACAGTTATGTAGGTTTTCAGGAACTACCAAGACAGTTAGATCTACTAAATCTTCAGGAATATGCTATACATAGAAACACAAGGGCAGATTTAGGTATTGTTCAGCAGGACGATACTTTTATACGTCCAGATTTATTAGGTGAAGGAACAGACTGGCAGGACGAAATGTTTACCAGAGCAATGATGCAGAGCCATAACCTCTCTGTAACTGGTGGTAACGAAAAAAGCACCTATGCGATGACTATAGGATATTTGGACCAGGAGGGAATAGCCCTGGGTTCTTCCTTTAATCGTCTTAACTTAAGAGGTGTATTTGATTCGCAGGTAAAGGATTATTTGAAGGTGGGTATTAATTTTGCATTTAATACAATAAATCAAAATACAACATTTTCTGATCAATCCTTAATTCTTACAGCACTTAGACAAACTCCAAACGTTGCCGTGCGGAATGCTGAAGGTACTTTTGATGGTCCCGTTACAGACGAGTTTGTCCAGAACAACCCGGTAGGTTTGGCAAGTATTAGGGAAAACCGTAGCGAAAGCGCAGGAATTAGAGCGAATACTTTTGCTGAACTTGATATAGTAGAAGGTTTAAAACTCAGATCTGAATATTCTATAGATTATGGAGTTTCTAATGGCTACACTTTTAATCCATCTTATACTTTTGGAGCAATTGTAAATGATGTGAGAGAGGGTACGAGAACAAAGGGCTACAATAAATATTTTAACTTCCGAAATGTCTTGACCTATGATCGTGCATTTGGAGACCATAGTGTAAATGCCATCCTGGGACAGGAATATCAGGAAACTTTTTGGGAAAACCTCTACGGATATCGTGCCGGTTATTTAACAAATGGAGCTACAGATTTAAATGCAGGTGATGCCACAACCGCCAGAAACTCCAATGCCAGTTATACGAGTGCTATAAGTTCCTATTTTGGAAGGGCATTCTATTCATTTGATGAGCGCTATTTATTGACCGCAACCTTACGTTATGATGGCTCTTCTCAATTCGCCAAAGAAAATAGATGGGGATGGTTTCCTTCTGCTGCATTGGCGTGGAGAATTTCTAATGAAGAGTTTCTTAAGGATAATCAAACCATTAATAACCTGAAATTGCGTCTTGGTTATGGAGCTGTGGGTAACCAGAGTGTTCCAAATTATGCTTTTACATCAATTTATGGAGCATCAGCAACTCCTTTTGGAGCAGGCTTGTTAGCTGCAAATACTGCTAATCCAGATTTGCAATGGGAAACTACATATTCAGGCAACATAGGTCTGGATCTTAATATGTTCAATAACCGTATTGAATTTATTGCAGATATTTATCAAAAGAAAACAGATGACTTATTACTTCTGGCTCCTTATCCAGATTACTCTGGAACTTCAGGTGTAGGTGCTACCTCTGCTCCATATGTAAACATAGGATCCCTGGAGAATAAGGGAGTAGAATTAACTTTGAATACAGTTAACGTCGATGCGGGTGATTTCTCCTGGAGAACCAATCTTGTATTTACCCTAAACAGGAATGAAGTTCTGGCTTTGGCAACCGAAACTGGGATATTAAACAGAACCCTGCAACAAGGATCAGATATAACCATTGTGACAAGAACGGCAGTTGGCCAACCTATAGGTCAGTTTTATGGTTATAAAGTAATTGGTAGATTTGAAGATGCCACAGATTTCTATTACCGGAATGATGATGGGGAAGTAGTACCTACAGCTTTACCTGAAGACATGGAAATTGGTGAAAATGGCGTTTGGATTGGGGATTATATCTTTAAAGATATAAATGAAGACGGAGTTATTAATGAACAGGATCGTGATTATATTGGTAATCCACATCCCGACTTTACTTATGGTATTGGGAACACTTTCACCTATAAAGGTTTTGACCTAAATGTACAATTATCAGGTATTTATGGAAATGAAGTAGTAAATTATCAAAGACGGTTTTTAGAAAATCCTCGTGAGAATACTAATTTGTTGCAGACGGCTCTTGGTTACGCAGAGTTAGGTCTTATCGATCCTGATGGACCTAATGATTACCGTAATGTTCAAATAGTAGACGGAGACCAGTACATGCCAAGGATTGCAGCTTCTTCGGCAGCTTCCACCTCCAATTTCAGGTATAGTGATAAGTTCCTTGAGGATGGTTCTTATTTGCGCATTCAGAATATTTCCTTTGGATATAATCTGCCACGTGATTTTGTTGAGCGATTTGGTCTTAGCAACTTTAAGATTTACACGAACCTTCAGAATGTGTATACTTTTACGAATTATTCCGGGTTTGACCCAGAAGTAGGATCAATTAATCAGGATGCCCTTTTAACGGGTATAGATAATGGACGTTATCCTTCCCCACGTGTTTACACAGTAGGGCTTAATGTGAATTTCTAAAAAAAATAAACTATGAGTACAAATAAAATTTTTTACAAGCTTCTTATAGCAACGTTGTTCTTCGGTTCTTACAGCTGTAGCGACGACTTAGATATAGAACCAAACGATCAGATTGCGAGGGAAAACTTTTTTCAATCTGAAGCAGACTTTCAAGCCGCCACTGCACCGCTTTATAACAGGGTATGGTTTTCTTTTAATGATAAGTTCTATTTCGGATTAGGGGATGGACGTTCCTACAACCTGTACGCTCCATTTTCCGACTATGTGTATCCTTTTAGTGATTTAACTGAAACGGGATTAACTGGTCCTCTTGTTGAGGCATGGAGGTCATTTTACATTGTTATCCAGCAATCCAACAACACGATTGCTGCAATTAATGAAAGCAGCGTTAATGAAGAAACCAAAATGCAATATATAGCTGAAGCCAGGTTTATGAGAGGTGTGGCGTATTGGTACATAGCTTCTCTTTGGGGAGATGCAATTATCACGACAAGTCAGGCAGAAATAATTAACAATCCAATCGTGAATAAAAGCCCCAGAACCGATGTATTTGAGTTTGCTATACGGGATGTGGAATATGCAGCAATGCACTTGCCAGAACAAGCAGGACAATCAGGTCGTATAACTAAGTATACCGCCTATGGAATGTTATCCCGTCTTTATTTATCATATTCAGGACTAAGCGAGAATCCAAATAGTGGTACAAGAAATCAGGAACTTCTTGATTTAGCTCAAATGGCAGCAGCGACGGCTATAAATGAAGGTCCTTATTCTCTGTTGAGCGATTATTCTGAATTATTTATGATCGAAAATAATAACAATGAAGAATCTATGTTCGCTTTACAATGGGTGCCTAATGGAGAATATGGTGTTACCAACCCACATCAGGCATATTTTGCTTTAGGCTCAGAAATTACCGGAGATGATGCTGCATGGGGCTATTATACCAGGGCTTCTTATGATATCCTGGAGGAATATGAAAGGAATGATGTGCGCCGCCAGGCAACCTGGATGGCAGATGGGGATTTTTATCCGGAAATAAGTCAGGCAAACGGTGGTTATCTGGTCGAGCACGAAAACACTTATGTGAATGTTAAAAAAGGTGTAGTTGGTTCAACAAGAGATAACCCGAATATTACAAGAATGAACTCTGGATTAAATACATATATGTTAAGACTGGGTGAAGTGTACCTTAATTATGCAGAGGCAGCGCTTGGGAATAATGCTTCCACCAGCGATCCTACGGCTCTAATGTATGTTAACGAACTTCGTGACAGAGCTGGTTTAGCGCCTAAGACAAGCCTTACATTTGAAGATCTTTTACATGAGAGAAGGGTTGAACTGGCTATGGAAGGACAATTTTGGTATGATTTAGTAAGATGGTCATATTATGAGCAACAAGAAGTCATCAATTATATTGATAATCAGGAGCGGGCTGAAATACTTCCATTTACTTATGATGCTGAGACAAATACTGTAAGTTTGGATGAAACCCGTGACGTGGAAACCCGTGCCGTCGGAGATGCAGATGCAAGTATATTCTTTTTGCCTTATCCTGAATCTGAAGTAGTTCAAAACCCATTACTTCGTGAGGAACCTGTACCCTATGAGTTCACTGAAGAAAGACTAACAGATGAATTATTCTAGTGATAAATTGATAATGAATAAAAATAATATAAGATGAAGGAAAATAGATTAAATAAAAAAACCTGGGGTTATTTCTCTTTAGTGGGGATGATCATTTTTGGAATGCTGTTTACGGCTTGTTCCGATGATGATGATGCCGCTGGAGGAGGTCCAATAACTGTCGATGCAGTATATCTGCAAGATGTGGATTCTGATGTTCCGGACAGGGAAGTGACATTTGCACGTTTGGGACAGTTGTTGCGTCTGGAAGGTTCTGGATTTACAGGAGTAAGAAGAGTTTATATCAATGGTTTTCAGTCTTCATTCAATCCTGTTTTTGTTTCTGATAATTCCATGCTGGTTCGTGTGTCAGCAGATACACCTACCATAGAGGCCGAAGAAGATGTTCGTAACACTATACGTCTAGAAAAAGATAATTCTGAAACGGTGATTGAATTCGAAATTCGATCTTCAGCGCCATCTATTGATAGGGTTTCTCATACTTTACCTAAACCTGGAGAAGAAATAACCGTTTATGGCTCAGGCTTAATCGAAGTTAGTAGCGTTGTATTTCCGGGGGATGTTGTTGTAACAGAAGGAATTACTTATGATGAAGAAGATGGTGAATTCTTTACGGTTACTGTTCCCGAAGGTGTTTCAGAAGAAGGCGGATCGCTTTATATCCAATCTGCAAACGGAGCGGCTTACTCTCCGGCTTTTTTCCATGTGGAAAGAGGAGTTATTCTGAATTTTGACGGAATGGGGGAGATTGGGGAATTTGGTAATACAATTCGCCAGGGACAATTACAATCCGAACCCATTGGTGAGGGAAATGTTTCACAGGGAAATTACCTACCTATTCGCAATGATTCCATTGAAGCCTTTGGTGCAGGTAAAAATCGTGTAGCAGAAGTTTTTACTTCAGGTAACGAGAGCTGGCGTTCACAGTTGACCCCCTTTATTCCCGCTACCACACCGCTGGAAGAAGTAGCTTTTCAATTCGATATTTATGTTCCAGAACCTTGGGTTGGTAGTGGATATTTGAAAATCCTGCTAATAAACAACTTCAATGGAGGAGAATGGAGCGGTGGAGTATATAATTATGTCCCATGGATAGTAGATGGAGAAGTGGAGCCTTTTGAAACAGAAGGATGGACAACGGTCACCATCCCTTTCACAGAATTCTATTTATTTAGTGATGATGAGGATTATACTTTTGAAGACCTTCTGCAGTATCGGGAATCAGCTACTTACAAAAACTTTGGAATGTTCTTTGAAAATTCAGATTTCACCCTGGGTCAGGTTACCGGATCTAATAGTGAGGAAGAATTTCTTTCTTCTGATACCTCAGTACAGGTTTACACAGATAATTGGAGGATTGTTCCCTTAGAAACTCCTACTGTAACAGATTTTCCAGAATAATTAAAAAAATAATAAAGATGAAACATATAAAAATTTTATCCGTCTTATTTATTTCTTCTATTCTTTTCGCATCTTGTGAAGAAGAAATAATGGAATGGGAAGAGAGACCTGAAAATGAGAGGGTAACTACGGCGGATCTTCCTTTAGAACTGGAAGAAAAAATAAGCAGGTATGAGCCTCTTAAAACATATTCAGATTATGTTCTTGGAGCCGGTATTATTCTGGATCTATATATGAACAATGAAACTTACAGATCTATTGTAGACGAGAATTTTGATGAAGTTACAGTAGGTTATGCGATGAAACATGGCGCCATGGTAAATTCAGAAGGGGAAATTAATTTCGGTCCTATCGATGATTTTATTGCACTAACAAATCAGGCAGAAGTGGATGTTTATGGTCATACCCTAGTATGGCACGCAAATCAAAATGCAAGCTATCTAAATGGTTTAATAGCTCCCACGGTAATTCCCGGGTCTAGTGGAGCCAGTGCTTTGGATATTTCCGGATTACAGGATGGGTCATTTGACGGATGGGCACGTAATAATCCCGGAGCTGGTATTACTATTGCTGAAGACGAAGGTCTGACAGATGATTCTCAGGCGATACAGCTTACAGCCGGTTCTGGTTCAGCAGAACCTTATGATTTGCAATTGGCAACATCAGAAATTCCAGTCGTAGAATGGCACGAATATGAAGTTTCCTTTTATATCAGATCAGATCAACCGGGACAGGGTCGTATTTCTTTTAGTGGTTTAGAGAACAACTATCCTTATCAGGATTGGTATGGTACTGGAGGAGAATATACTGAAGCTTTTGAAACAACTTCACAATGGCAGCAGGTAAAATTTACGGTTAATGACTTTGCAGATACCAGCTTTAATTTATCTTTCGACCTGGGATATGTACCAGATGTTACTTACTACATTGATGTAAATAATATTAGTGTAGTAGATCTTGATGCTGATGCCGAAACTGTTAATTTGATCACTAACAGCGACTTTGAGGGCGGTAATCTTGACGGCTGGACTGGTCACGGAAATGAATCTACCAGATCCGTTTCTGCAGAGGGAGCTGGCTATGGTGATACTGGTTACGCCATGATTTTAACCAATCCTACTGAAGCTCAGTTGTACGAGGCACAACAGGTTTTTACTTTAGATGAGCCGCTAGAGGAAGGAACTGAATATACCATTTCCTTCTATGTAAAAGCAGATGTTCCGGCTACTATGCAGGTTCAGCTACAAAATGTAGATTATGCAGCTGATTATTCCGGTGGTATTGAGGTAGGTACAAATTGGCAACAGGTGGTAAGGACTATGACGCCTACTACAGCAGATCGTACAAAATTTGTATTTGATTTTGGACAAACTGCGACTACTTTTTATATCGATGACGTAGTGTTAACGTCTGGAGAAGTGGCTACAGGAACTGGGCCGGTGATCATTGAAATGTCAGATGAAGAAAAAGCTGAAATTATTGGTGCTGCTATGGAAGATTGGGTTGTGAGTATGGTTACTCGCTACACAAGTGAAGTAACAGCATGGGACGTGGTTAATGAACCAATGAGGGAAGGAGGTTCCCTTCGCGATGGGAATGTAACAGATCTTGCCAGCGATGATTTCTACTGGCAAAAATATCTTGGTAAGGATTATGCTGTGACCGCCTTTAATCTGGCTCGTGAGCATGCAGAACCATCAGATGTCCTTTTCATCAATGACTACAACCTTGAGGCCAGTATGGCAAAATTAGATGGACTAATTGAATATGTGCAGTATATTGAAAGCCAGGGAGCAACTGTTGATGGTATTGGTACACAAATGCATGTCACCTTAAATACAAGCAGGGATAACATTGTTGAAATGTTTCAGAAGATGGCCGCTACTGGGAAGATAATAAAAGTTTCAGAACTTGATGTTAGATTAGGGACTGCTTCACCAACAACTGCTCAATTAGCAGAACAGGCAGATATGTACCAATTTATTGTAGATTCTTATAACGAGTACATTCCTTCTTCTCAGCAGTATGGAATTACCATTTGGAATATTTCAGATAATCCTAATGAACATGAGTTCTGGTTACCTGATGAATCACCTAACTTATGGGATGCAGATTACGAGAGAAAACATGCTTACAAAGGAGTGGCTGACGGTTTGGCCGGTCGCGATGTAAGTGAAGATTTCACAGGAGAATTAGAATAAACTTTTAGCTTTAAATTAATTAACATTTTTTGAAGTAGTAAGAATACCGGGTGGAAACATCCGGTATTTTTGTTTATAGCAGCATGAAAATTGCCATTTTCGGGAGGCGATAATATTTCTAAAAATCAGGATTAGAATCAGTAAGGATTATAATTTTTTTGCTGAAGTATTCGTTTTTAGGAGACCATTCAAAAATGACAATTATTGATCGGCATTTTGTTCAGTTAAAACTAGTGTTCGGGGCATCAGAGGGTAATAAAGCAGCATGAAAATTATCATTTTCGGCATTCTGTCCGTAAGTTGCCATGCATCAGTTACAAATCATTTCTTAAAATTCACCTTATTCATCTTTAACTTCCTTAGGGGCTACACCAAAATGCGCTTTAAAGCACTTGGAAAAATAGGAAGGTGACGAAAAGCCTACATTATAACTTATTTCGCTAATAGAAGGAACATCACTCTCTTCAAGAAGCTCCTTGGCCCTTTCAAGACGAATTTTCCGAATGAGCTCATTTGCAGTAAGTCCTGTTAAAGCTTTTATTTTTCTATAAAGTTGACTTCGACTTAAATTAAACTGATCTGCCAGTTTTTCTACATTTAAATTCGGCTCCTTTATATTTTCCTTGGCGTATTGGATAATATTTAAAATAAATTGCTGATCCAGAGAAGTGGAATTTGGTTCTATTTCAGTTTTATTATAACCTACCATATATTTTGAAAACAAAAGTTCCCTGTTGGAAATGAGCTGCTTTAATTGGGATCTCATAATTTTCATCTCAAAAGGCTTATTTAAATAAGCATCTGCTCCTGCTTCCAAACCTTCTATCCAATCATCTGTCATTGCCTTTGCAGTCAGCATTAAAACAGGGATGTGACTCGTCTTGAAGTCTTTTTTTAATAAGGAACAAAACTCAATTCCGCTCATTAGAGGCATAATTACATCTGTTATTACCACATCAGGAATATATTTTTTGGCCTGTTCCAGACCTTCCTTACCATTTTCTGCAATAATTACTTTATACTCAGAATTTAGTTCCTGCTTTATGTAGGATCTCAATTCCAGGTTATCTTCTACGATCAAAACTGTTTTCTTATGCTGTTCCGGATCTTCCTTGCTGGCAGGTTCTAAAATGTTCTTCGGCTGATCCTTATTAAGTGATTCTGAATTAAAAGTATACGTATTTTCATACTGATTCTCGTCCATCGGGAGAAGGATGCGGAATTTAGTTCCAACTCCTATTTCGCTCTCAACCTCTATATCCCCTCTATGTAACGCTACAAAACTTCTAACTACCTCCAGCCCAATACCAGTTCCGCTATAGTATTGTTCATTCCTTTCTTTTATTTGATAAAACCGATTAAAAATTTTATCAAGCTCATCAGGATGAATTCCTTTGCCGGTATCTTCAATGCTTATTTCAAGTGCTTTCAGGGGAGTTTGGTCTTCTATTAATTTAAAAGAATGTTTTTCCTTTCTTGCTACTACCACAGTAATTATTCCGTTGTTCGTAGTGCTTTTAAATGCATTTGACAGAATATTAAAAAGTATTTTCTCAAGCTTTCCTCTATCTGCCCATACTGTAGTAATCCGTTCATCTAATTCCAGGGACAGCACAATGTTTCGTTGTTGGGCCTCTTCCCTAAAATAACTAATACTTTCTGACAAGAGTTCACCAATGTTAAAAGAAGAAATATTCAGTGGAATTTTATCAAACTGAAGTTTTCTGAAATCCATTAATTCATCTATCAGGCGTTTTAACCTTACAGCATTCTTATTAATGATTTTCAGCTTTTCTTTTGCTTTCTCTGTTAGAGATGCTTCTTTAAGAACATCCTCAAGTGGACTAAGAATTAATGTTAAAGGAGTCCGGAATTCGTGCGAAATATTCGTAAAAAACTGGATCTTTTTATCATTAAGAGCTTCTTCGTGAAGATGCCTTGCCCGTTCCTGTTCTATAGCACGTTTAGATTGAACTCGAGAATTAATAAACCGAAAGGTGATATAACATAGAACCAGAAAAATAATTACATAAAAGAAAATAGCTATATGAGTAAGCCACCAGGGTCTCAATACCTCAATTTGTAAAGACTTAGGCTCATCTTCCCACACCCCGTCGCTGTTTGCTGCTTTTACCTTAAATGTATATTTCCCTGCCGGTAAATTTGTGTAGGTAGCACTGCGCGTATTTTGCACATAGTTCCAATCGTCTTCAAAACCTTCCAAATAATAGGCAAACTGAATTTTTTCGGGTCTTGTAAAATCTATAGAAGCGTAATCTATAGTGAATACTGATTGCGAGTGATTTAGAGTGATTTTTTCCGTTTGAGAAATAACTTTTTCCAACGGAGAATTTTCATCTTCCGGTGAAACAGCCTTATTAAAGAGTTTAAGATCTGTGAGGTATACAGAAGAGGTGTTTTTATTGATTGTCAGCTTCTCTGGGTCAAAATAATTAACTCCTTCGTAAGAACCAAAGTAGAGCGTTCCGCTACTGTCTTTAAAGGCAGTGTTATTGTTAAAATCATCACTAAGTAAACCATCACTAATAGAGTAATTTTTGACAGAATTTTTGTCTCTGTCTATTTTTGTTAAACCATTATTGCCGGCTGCCCAAATAACACCATTGTCATCCTGAATAATAGACGATACAGTAACTTTATTAAACCCTGTCTCTGGTTTTATCCATGAAAAGGAATCTTTTTTCATGTCATACTCACAGAGACCAGAACCATCGGTCCCTATCCAGATCTTTTTGGAAGAATCCTCATAAATATCCAATATCTGATTATTGTGGTACTGGCTGCCGGTGTGTTTGTAAAATCTCGGAGACATAACTTCGAGATCAAAAGCACCATTTCTTATTTTTAATCTGAATAAGCCTGAATTTCCGCCTATCCAGATGTGGTCCTCGCTATCTACATAAATCCTCCTTACGTCACTGTAACTAATTCTGTTTTGAATAAAAGGTTCCTGATTATAAACCGTAAATGATTTAGAGTCAGTATTAAAGGAATGAATGCCCCTGGAAAAAGTTCCAATCCAGATAATTCCTTTAGAATCTTCAGAAAAGCTGAGAATCCGGTTAGTGGCTATTTCACCATTTGTATTTTGAACAGAATAATTTATAAAGATGTCTGAATCTTTTTCGAGAAAATAGATTCCGTAATCCCAGGTTCCTACCCATATATTCCCTTTGCTATCCATAAAAAGGGTTTGAACATCTGGAGAATCAAGACCGTTGGCGATATTGTTTTTATTGTTCAGTAAGTGGGTAAAAGAATTAGAGGCAGGATCGTAAACATCTATGCCACCACCATCCATACCAATCCACAATCTGCCTTTCTCATCTTTTATAATTCCGGTAACAGAACTTGATTGTAAAGAGTTAGGATTGTTTGGCTTACTCTCAATATCAGCAAACTTGTCATATAATTCATCGTAAACACCTACACCATTGTTGTAATACCCAATCCAGATTCGTTCCTGGTTGTCCAGGAACAAAGACCAAATTGAGTTCGATTTTATACCATTATCATCAAATTTATTGTTGAGATAATGATTAATAACCCTTCCTTTTCTGTCAATCTCAAACATTCCGTCGTTTTCAGTTCCACATAACAGGGTTTTACGGGGCGTTTCTAATAAAGAAAGGATTCTTTTAGAGGTAATAGGAAAGTGCTGAATCACGTAACGGCCGTTTTCGTTACCATCAATTTTATACAGTCCCTGCGTTGTGGTACCTAACCAAAGGGTCCCTTTGCTGTCAACTTCAGTAGTTTTAATATGGGCAGCAATTTTTTCCTTACCCTTAGAAGTTGTAAAACTAAGAGGAGCTATGAGATCATCCTCTTCATTATATTCAAATAATCCTTTATCTGTTCCTAAAAGGATTCTGTCATCAAAATGGGTGATCTTATGAATAAGAAAATTTCTAACTTCTCTTATGCCCTTTATTTTTACTTCTGAAGCCGTGAGGGTGGAATCATTAATTTTAAACAAACCGTATTGGTGGGTTCCCACTAGAATATCCCCATTTTTGTTTTCCAGTATGGTATGAACCGCGACGCTGGTGGATCCACTTTTTCCCGGAAGATCAATATGAGTAAAACTGTCCTGATCCCTGTTGTAAAGATCAAGTCCTGTTTCTGTACCCACCCATAACCTGTTCTGCTTATCTATGTAGGTAATGTGGATAAGAGAATTGCTTAAACTGCTACTATCTCCTTCCTTAAACTGGTAAGATGTATAATCTAATCCATTGTACTTACTAAGTCCTAAGCCGTGGGTGCCCATCCAGATAAATCCCTGGCGATCCTGAGAAATACTGGCTACAGCACGTTGAGTGGGAATGCTTTTAAGCGGCTCAAAACGATATTCAGATAAAGTTCTTTCTTGTCCAAATATTGAAATTGTAGATAGAAAAAGTAAAACAGGAAAAAGCCGAAAAATTATTTGATTATTCAAATTCTCTGTGGTTTTAGTATTCCATCCGAAAAGGTTCTATAGCAAAATTTTAAGTTCAAAGAAATTCTAAGAATAAGAAAGTACTGTTGAATTAATTTCAGCTAAATAGATTTGTTGTGAAAGTCGAATTAATAGTTTTACTAATATAATGAAAAATCGAAATTATCTTTGGTCTGCTGCACGTGCAACGCCATAATTAAAATTATTTTCTTAAAATACACTACAAAGTACTGATTTTTAAGTCGATCTAATCCAAATAAAATTACAGGACATATTTTTTAAAGTTTTAAGCCTCTTTTCGTTTTAACTATATTTTTATTAGATAAACCCGGTGTTAACCAGGATTATTTCATTTTAAAGATAGTAACTGGACCATTGTTGTTGGCCATTATATAATGCGTCTCTCCTCTTATTTCGATACTTGCCATTCCTTTTACATTGTAGCCGTTGTAAAAACTTATATCGCGGTGGGGCTTTAAATTTCCTTCTGAATCTCCAAGTAAGATATAGCCGGTATTAGAATCGTATCTGATTGTCTCAACTTCAGCTTCAAAAATGCTTCCGACACCAATAACATCAGGAAAACCATCGTCATTAATATCTACTATCTGAAAGTCCATTGTGGGGCCAACTTGCGCAGTGGTCGGCAATTTTGTCTGTGTGAAACTACCATCTCCATTATTTATGGCAATAATAGAACTGAAAGAATAAACTTCTTTATGATAAGAGTTGGAAATTTCTTCTTCCCCATAAATTTCTTGCAGCGAGGAAGAGGCAAATTCTTCATAAGTAGAGATCTTTTCGCTCACAAAAGGATTTTGTACTGTAGAACATTCTTTCCCTCTTACAGGTACTAATTTACCTTTATATTCTTTGCTGAGTACCATGTCGTAGGTGCCATTATCGTCAAAATTATTTCCGTAGATATGGAGCGGTTTTTCTTCAGAAGGATGAAATTTATTGTTTTCCCCCAGGTTGCCTAGTAAATAATCCATGTTTCCATCATTATTTATATCCACTTCTTTTATAGAATTCCACCAGCCCTCTGTTTTTGTAAATTCCGGTATGGATTTAAGGGAAAAACGTCCATTTCTGTTCTCCAGTACAGTTATTGGGAACCATTCTCCTACAACAATGAGATCATCGTCCTTGTCATTATCATAATCTGTAAAAATAAGGTCGTTTACTATTCCAATTTCAAATAATTTCGGTGCAAGGGTTTTGGTAACATCTTTAAAATGGCCATTTTCGTTCTCCAGAAGATAAGAACGTGGTGCTAGAGGATATTTTCCTGGTATATGGTGGCCTCCAATTACTAAATCCTGGTCTCCGTCGTTGTCAAAGTCTGTTGCTCTTACCGCTTTTGAGCTGGTGCTCATTTTTGGCAATTTTCGACTTTTAATAAAATTTCCCTTGCCTTCATTTAAGTACAACCTGTCCTGTAGAAGTGCATCATCTTCATTTAAATGATAGCCGGCACTGGTCACATACAAATCCAGGTCTCCATCACCATCTGCATCAAAGAAAAGAGCAGCATTATCTTCAAAATTCTTCTCTTTACCCCAAAATTCCTGATTTACACTCTCAAATCTTCCTATTGTATGCTGAATATAAATTTGTGCAGGCTGCCCCGCTGCACCGCCAATGAAGAAATCCTGTAGACCGTCGTTATTAATATCTGCAACTTCAAGAGCGGGGCCTTGTTCTGAAAGCTTTTGAGGTAATAAAGCCTGTATGGAAAAATCATTGAAGGTATTTTCTTTATGTTTAAAATTAATTCCAAGCTTTTCCGGATCCACGGGAGTAAAATTTTGAGCAATTTTAAGCGGCTTTTCTGTATCACCTTTAGATTCTTTTTTATTGAAGGTGAGTGTTTGATTTGCCTGAATATTTTCTGCTGCCAGCACGGTGTCATCCCCCCAAATCACTTCTATCCTGTCAATTTCTGTTTCCTCACCCAGTCCAAAATTCAGGATATTACTAATCGATGACTGATACCCCCTGGAAGTGTAAAGAACCTGATATTGTTGATTTTTAGGAGTATATACCTTTACTTTAGTACCAATTCCATTGATATTTTTTTTATCACCCACAAGCTTTATACTAATAAAATTCCCTACAGAATTATTTTTGTAGATAGATGCATTGCCAGAAGAGTTGTTCAAAACCAGGTCGAGGTCCCCATCATTGTCAAAATCGGCATAGGCTACTCCGTTGGTATTAATTTTATCATCTAAGCCCCATTCACTGGTGGTATTTTTAAAAGTTAAATCTCCATTGTTCTTAAAGACATAATTAGCCAATTCATCAGAAGGCATTATCTCCATCATTTCAGAAAAACTAACACTTTCTTTCTCTTGCTGAAGTTCTCTAACCCTTGTTCTGTAATCCTGGTTACCCAGTTCTCTTTCTATTCCGTTGGAAATGAAGATGTCCTTAAAACCATCATTATCGAAATCTGCAATTAAAGGCGCCCAGCTCCAGTCAGTTTTCGAAATTCCTGCTAATTGACCAATGTCACTGAAGGATCCGTTACCATTATTGAGTTGAAGTACATTGGACATGTAGGCGTAATGATAACCAGCATTTACCATCATCTGAAAACCTTCGGTGTTCATGCTCGCCATATTCTGTTTTCCGCGTTGATGATCCTCTGCAAGCATATCCAGCACCAGGAGATCGGGTAGGAAGTCATTATTAATATCGGCATAATCAGAACCCATGCTGTTATAGGAAATGTGTTTAAAACGGGTATTGATCTGGTTCGAAAATGTTCCGTTTTTGTTGTTGATATACAGAAAATCAGGACCTATGTAGTCATTGGCAACATAGATATCCGGCCAATCATCGTTGTTAAAATCACCAATGGAGGCGCTAAGTCCCCATTCTTTATTTATAATACCTGACTGAAGCGTAATATTGCTAAAGCTGCCGACATCATTTCGAAACAGGTGGTCTGAAGTTTCGGGGAAATACTCTTTTTCATTAATGTGTATAATTTTATTGGTATTCTGAAAATCTGGTCGATGGTTCACCAGGTACATATCCAGATCTCCATCTTTATCAAAATCGAAGAAATATGCCTGGATCGAAAAGCCGTTATGATCCAGTCCCCATTTTTCAGCTTGATCTATAAAAGTTCCGTCCTTTTGGTTTATATATAATTTGTTCTTCCTAAGCTCGCTGTTATCAAGAGAAGCAGATTTACATACGTAGATGTCCATCCAGCCATCATTATTAATGTCAATCATTGTCACTCCGCTGGTCCAGCCTTCGCTGTCTTCAACCCCTGCTTCTTCAGTTACATCTTCAAATTGAAAATTTCCGGTATTTAAGTAAAGCTTATTGGAATTTTGATTGGAAGTGAAATAAATATCCTGAAGACCATCATTATTTACATCGCCAACAGCAACGCCTCCTCCTGTAAAGGCATAAGGATAGTTTATGTAATTAAATACAGAATCCTGCTTTACATTATTCGTGAAATCTATATTCGTTTTCGGTTTATCAAGCCTGGTAAAAAGAGTTTTTTCTTTAGAAGTTTTCTTCAATACTTCATCCCGGCCACACCCTGCAAGGCTTATAATGCAGATCAAAAGTAGTGTTCTGTAAATTAGGGACATATCATTGTAGATTTTCGCAAATATAGAATTTCTTCAATGCTTAGGCAGGAATTAAAAAAGAAAACCGGCTTCACAATTAAGGAAGACGGTTTCTAACTCTCATCACACGATAAATATAACTAACTCAAAAACTAACTAACTACTCTTACTTAAACCTTCATGTTCAGGAGGTATCTCAAATTTCAAATATAACTATTGTATTACTTATTAAATACGCAGAGAAAACCCATAGAAATTTTAATAATATAAATATAAGTAAAATATGACTGGAACGCAATCGGTTGCGTTTAAAAATAGTGTAAATTCCAGAATTTAACATATAAGAAAAAAATTATCATTTTTAATATATTGAATATAAGATACTTGCTAAATTCTATATGTTTGCGAATACGATTGAGTAAAGTTTTTCATAATTTAGCTTCTATTACTTTAATAAAAACCAAAATAATAAGGATTTAAAACTTGAAAATTATGAATAAGAACTTTTTACGTTCCACTCTTCCAATCCTCGGTTCCGTTTTAATTATGAGCTGTGGTGATGGAAAAAAAGATAGCAATGCTGAAGAAAACACCCTAAAACAGGATTCTGTTGCAGCACAGGACGATGTTAGAAGGTCTACCTCAGAGCCTTTGGTAACAGATAACTATACTGCAGATCCTTCAGCTCATGTATTTGAAGGGAAAATCTACATTTATCCTTCCCACGACTGGGATTCAGGAATTCCTGAGGATGATACAGGGGCTCATTTTAATATGAAGGATTACCACGTGTATTCTATGGATAGTATTGGTGGAGAAGTAACAGATCACGGAGTTGTTCTGGATGTAGATGATGTGGCCTGGGCTTCCAGACAAATGTGGGCTCCAGATGCTGCAGAAAAAGATGGTAAATATTATTTCTATTTCCCGGCCAAAGACGAAAATGATATCTTTAGAATAGGTGTAGCCGTAGGTGATTCTCCGGCAGGTCCTTTTGAGCCTCAGGAAGAGCCTATTGAGGGAAGTTATAGTATAGACCCTGCGGTATATGAAGATACAGACGGGGAATACTATATGTATTTTGGAGGTATATGGGGTGGTCAGCTTCAGGATTACCGTAACAATGAATACCAGGGTGAAGAAGACATTTATCCGGCTGATGACGAACCTGCACTTTCTCCTATGATTGCTAAAATGAGTGATGACATGCTTAGCTTTGCAGAAGAGCCAAGGGAAATACAACTTCTTGATGAGGATGGGGAACCAATCCTTACCGGAGACAATGATAGAAGATTTTTTGAAGCCGCCTGGGTAAATAAAATTGATGACACCTATTATTTCTCGTATTCTACCGGGGACACACACAATATTGCTTATGCAACCGGAGACAATCCTTATGGTCCTTTTACTTACCAGGGCGTAATCCTTGAGCCGGTATTAGGTTGGACAAATCACCATTCTATAGTAGAATATGAAGGGAAATGGTACTTATTTTACCATGACAGTTCCCTATCTGAAGGCAAGACATATTTAAGAAGTATTAAAATGACCGAACTTCAGTTTAATGAGGACGGAAGCATCCAGACTATCAATGCCATGGTAGAGGCTAGAGAGGAATCTGCTCAGGAATAATTGAATTTTATGAGAAACTTTTTTATTGCAGTTCTGTTTATCACAGGATGTTATAATTCCGTTATAAGTCAGGTACGTTTACCTGCATTAATTGATGATGGAATGGTACTTCAGCGTGATGCAGATGTAAAAATATGGGGATGGGCTTCTAATAAGGAGCCCATTCTTATTTCTTTTCAGGGAAAAGAATATAAAACGACGGCAAATTCCGAAGGGAAATGGTCCATTACTGTTTCTAATCTGGAAGCGGGAGGTCCTTATAGAATGAGCTTAAGCGCCAGTAATAATATTGAGCTTAAGGATATTTACGTTGGGGATGTATGGCTGGCTTCAGGACAATCTAATATGGAACTTCCTATGGGCCGTGTGGAACCTTTGTATGTTGAAGAAATAGCAAATGCTTCTAATGAATCTTTGCGCTTTTTTCAGGTTCCGAAGACTTTTGATTTTAATGAGGCGCGTGAAGATTTAGATGAAGGGGCATGGAAAGCAGTAAATTCAGAAAATATCCGAAGTTTCTCTGCAGTAGCTTATTTCTTTGCAAAGGACCTTTACGAGCGCTACGATGTTCCTGTAGGTATTATTAATGCCAGTTTGGGAGGCTCACCCGTAGAAGCCTGGATTAGCGAGGAATCTCTTAAACAATTCCCTGTACATTATCAAGAAGCGGTGAAGTTCAGGAATAGCAGCCTTAGGGACAGTATCGAAAAAGATGATCAAACCCGCATGCAGGAATGGTATAAAGAACTGAATACAAAAGATTCAGGTCTTTCTCAAAACTGGAAGGCTGAGGCCGGGCAGGAAGTTGCGTGGAAGCAAATGGAGATTCCCGGCTATTGGGCAGATAATGAACTAGGGCAGAAGAATGGAGCTGTTTGGTTTCAGAAGAAAATAGAAATACCAGAAGATTGGGCGGGAGAAGAAGTAAAACTTCTAATGGGTAGAATCGTAGATGCAGATTCTGTTTTTGTGAACGGAACCTTTGTCGGAAATACAACTTATCAATATCCACCAAGACGTTATGAAATTCCTGCAGGAGTTTTAGAAGCAGAGGAGAATTTAATAACTGTCCGTATCATTAACGAATCAGGAAGAGGCGGTTTTGTTTCCGATAAGCCATACAAAATGGAACTTGGAGAAGAAGAAATTGACCTCACCGGAACATGGAAGTACAAGTTGGGAGCTGAAATGCCGCCATTACGTGGACAAACCTTTATACGCTGGAAACCACTTGGCCTGTACAATGCAATGATAAATCCGTTAAAGAATTACAGGATAAAAGGTGCTATTTGGTATCAGGGAGAATCCAATACAGATTCTTACGATGAATATCAGGAATTATTTAGTACGCTTATAGAAGACTGGAGAAAAAAATGGGGTCAGGGTAATTTTCCTTTTCTTTATGTGCAACTCACCAACTTTATGGAAAGCAAAGAAGAACCAGGAGACAGTAACTGGGCACGGCTTCGGGAAGCACAAACAAAAACCCTCTCGGTTCCGGAAACTGGTATGGCAGTGGCGATAGATGTAGGGGAGTGGAATGATATTCACCCGCTTAATAAAAAGTCAGTAGGGGAAAGACTGGCCCAGGCAGCCAGAAATGTGGCATATAATGAAGATGTAGTTCCCGGTGGTCCAGTTTATAGCTCATTTGCCAAAAAAGGGGATTCTATTATTATCTCTTTTGAAAATGTTGGCCAGGGTTTAACTATAGGTGGGGATAAAAGCCTTAATCAGTTTGCAATAGCTGGTGAGGACAAGAAATTCTATTGGGCTAATGCAGAAATTAAAGATAATAAAGTTATTGTTTCGAGTCCTAAGGTGAAAAACCCGGTTGCAGTACGCTATGCGTGGGCAGATAACCCTGAAGGAGCAAATCTTTATAACGAAGAAGGTTTACCGGCTTCTCCTTTTAGAACAGACGATTGGGAGAAATAAATGTCTTCTGAATTAAAAAGAGAGGTGATCTAAAAATGGCAATTTTCGTGCTGCAGAAAGCGCTTAAGCTGAAAAAAATCAGTTAAACTCTGAATAGCAGAAAATTTGGTCAGGCTTAGATCACCTTTTTCTTTTACCGGAGTCTATTTTTTATAAACTTCATCTTCTCCGGAATACTTAAACCAGTCGAAAGCAGCTTTATTCTGGGAATTTTCACCGCTAGAAGTGGAGTACATCCCAAAATTGGCACCTACAAATCCACCGGCTACCCTGGTACTTAAGTATTTTACATCAAGATCGCCACCTAGGTTCTTCCAGTCAGATGTGGTCTTATGATAAAACCTATACTTGTTCTCATCAAATTCCACCTTAAATTCAATTCCTTTTCCGGTAGAGGAAAGTTTCTCACTTGCCAGTAGCTCATCTCCGTTTCGATTTCCTTTGAAAAGTTGCACTACAGGAGAATTACCTTCATACGACTTTGCTATAAAATAAAAATGGGTTTCATTCTGAAATGCAATTAATCCTGCTTTTTCATTAGAACGTTTGGTTTCAAATTCCATGGAAACTGAAGCATCTCCTTTTAAATGCTGCTGACGGTGTGCAATAAAACTTGGATTTGAAGTACCCGAAACGGTTTCGGATCTGGTCTTCATTACAAGGTAACCATCCCGCTCATTTAGATCATACCATTTCTCTTTAGGATTCCGAAGAAACAGCCAGTGAAGGTCCAGTTCTTTTTCATTAAAGTCTTTTTGAAACTCAAAATTACCGTTCAGCGGAAAAAGATCTTCATTAATGATTACCCCTTCCGGAAGCGGATATTCATACTTGATCTCCTCTCCGCCCAAATCAAAAATTGGCCAGTCATTTTCCCATTTTACAGGGGTCATAAAAGTTTCTCTTCCGGTATTGTAGAAATCTCCCTCATAAGGACGAACGGCTAGAAAAATACCATACCAGTCTCCGTTTGGATGCTGCACAATATCTGCATGTCCCGCTGAAGTTATTGGATTATCACGGTTTGGGTCGAGATGTCTTTGGGTAAGAATTGGATTTTCTTCATAAGGAACGAACTCGTCATCAATATCCCGGTTTCTGTAGATCATTTCAGAATGGTTCACTGCTGTTCCACCTTCTGCAGTCATCAGGTAATAATAGCCATTCAACTTATAGATCCTGGGACCTTCAGCCCAAACCGGTTTGGTCGAAATATCCACTCCGCCATTAACAAGAATACGATTCTCACCTACCGTCTTCAGGTTTTCTTTATCAAATTCCATCATCCTTATGGTGCGGTGACCATCGTATAAGGATTCGTTATTTGGAGGGTCGCTATTGTAGACTATATAAGATTTTTCTTCGTCAAAGAACAATCCGGGATCTATTCCCAACACTTCAGGCAACCAAACTGGATCGCTCCAGGGACCCGCAGGATCTTCGGCAGTCATTACAAAATTCCCTTTCCCGTCCACAACTGTACAGGTGAGATAAAAGGTTCCGTTGTCGTAACTAATATCAGGTGCGAAAATAGCCCGGGAAGTCCCAAAACCTTCAAGATCTACTTGATCTGGCCTGTCAATGACATTTCCTACCTGCTTCCAGTTCACAAGATCGGTGCTGTGGAAGACCGGGATTCCCGGATAAAAAGCGAAGGTGGAATGAACCATGTAGAAATTTCCGTTACCATCATCTGTTATTGCAGGATCGGGATACCATCCAGCCAAAATTGGATTCTGAAAATAATCTTGTTGCTGGGATTGTGCCGGTAAAAACCCAAGGCATAAAGCAAAAACAAAGAGAAAACCTTTTGAAGTCATTGATTGTATATTTTGTATTGAGGGTGTTAAGATAAAGGAAAATATAATAATAGCAATCGGTTGCGTGCTAATGCTCTTCGCAAGTTTACTGGCGAGTTTAAGGCTTTGGCCTAAACCTTGCAAGTAACCACTAACTTGTCGAAAGTTGAGATTTATTTAATTTTGAATTAAAAAATGATCTTATTTCGCGAATCTTATTAGGATAAAAAAATGTGCGAAACTTCTTTATATTTATGAGAAAGAGAAGATTAGTTGCGCATTTTAACTCCCGTTTACCGTAATAAGACTGATTAAAATTGTTTTATTGCGTAATATTGCAATTAGGTTTTTGAAGATTTATGATAAAGAGAAATAAACAGTTTAAAAAGATGCGGACTTTCCTTCTATGTACCGTATTGTTTTTTTTCGGAATTCAGGGATTTTCTCAATGTAATACGGGATACAGACCTTGTGGCGAAGGAGGCGAATGCATTCCGTCAAGGGAATGTACGCCAGGGGTGCCACCACCACCGGGTCTACCTATAGATTTCGGGATTTCAGCATTAATTGCTTCAGGACTTCTACTGGGTGGTTATCATCTTCGGAAGAAAAAAGAAGATTAGCGTAATTCGTTTATCCGTTTTACATACTTTCCTATTACATCAAATTCCAGATTAACCTTATCACCTTTTTTTAAATCTTTAAATGTGGTATGGTTGTAAGTATAAGGTATAATTGAAACACTAAAGCTGTCCTTTTCTGAATTTACTACCGTAAGACTTACCCCGTTTATTGTAATAGATCCTTTCTCGATGGTTATATTTTGCAGTCCTGAATCATATTGAAAAGTAAAATTCCAGCTACCTCCCGCTTCTTCAGTTTTTGTACAAATTGCAGTTTGATCTACATGTCCCTGCACGATATGGCCGTCCAGCCTGTCGCCAAGTTTCATTCCACGTTCCAGGTTAACGAGATTTCCTTTTTTAAGATTTCCGAAATTAGTCTTTTTAAGAGTTTCCTTTATTGCAGTTACACTGTAAGTATCCTCTTCAATAGAAACTACCGTAAGACACACTCCATTGTGGGCTACACTTTGATCAATCTTAAGCTCGGGAGTGAATTTAGCCTTTACTTTAATGTGTAAATTCTCTTCTTCTTTCTTTAGTGAAGTGATTTCCCCCACTTCTTCAATGATCCCCGTGAACATGGATTGTATTATATTAGTTACATTTGTGTTGTAAAAATAGAAATAAAATATCGGGAATTTTATGAAACAGGTTCAAAAGATAAAATTAGGAATTAGTATAGGAGATTTGAATGGAATCGGTAGTGAGATTGTACTTAAAACTTTTGACGATTCCCGTATGCTGGATTTCTGTACCCCTATTATTTTCGCTTCAGCAAAAGTCATTTCTTTTTTGAAGAAGCAGTACAAACTATCCTTTAATTTCCAGGGAATAGATGATCCTTCCAAAGCAATAGACGGGAAAATTAATGTAATGAACGTTTGGAAGGAGAATGTGAATATCAATTTTGGCGAAGAAGACACGGAAGTTGGAAAGTTTGCATTTCTTTCTCTGGAGGTTGCTACAGCTGCTTTAAAGAATGATGATATAGATGTTTTGGTTACTGCTCCCATAAATAAAAGCAGTATTCAGAGCGAAAACTTTAACTTTCCAGGGCATACAGATTATTTAGCAAGGGAACTTGAAGGGGAAAGTCTAATGTTTATGATAACCGATTCCCTTAAAATTGGGTTACTTACAGATCACGTCGCGTTAAAAGATATCGCCAGTGTAATTACCCCGGAATTAATTCAGAAGAAAATTGATATTATCCACGAAACCCTTAAACAGGATTTCAGGATTCAGAAGCCGAAAATTGCCGTTTTAGGCATCAATCCTCATAGTGGTGATAACGGAGTGATAGGTAAGGAAGATGAAGAAATTCTAAAACCTACTTTGCACAAGATTAGGGAGAAAGGAAAACTTGTTTACGGGCCATATTCTGCAGATAGCTTTTTTGGTTCCAAGAATTATAAAAATTTTGATGCGGTAATTGCTTCTTACCACGACCAAGGTCTTATTCCTTTTAAAACCCTGTCTTTTGGAAACGGAGTGAATTTTACGGCTGGCCTGAGTAAAGTAAGAACATCACCAGATCATGGAACAGCTTTTGAAATTGCCGGTACCAATTCTGCCAACATAAGTTCCTTTAAAGAAGCTGTATTTAAAGCGATTGAAATTTATAAATGTAGAAAGGAATACAGGAAACTAACAAAAAATGCTTTAAAGAAGCAGGGTAGAAAAGATACTAACAAAAAATTGTTCACAAAAGATAATTAATTAATTATATTTTCTATCTTTGCAGCCGCCTAAGCCTAAGGGCCTGGGGCTCGAAACTGAGTATGAGATGAGGAGATTAGCAGCATATACAATCCCTTTTGTGGGATTAAAGCTAGGGAAGCACCAGTTTGAGTACGATATTGATAACGAGTTCTTTGATCATTTTGAGTACGACGAGTTTAATAGTGTCGATGTAAAAATCGACCTGCTGTTTGAAAAAAAGACAACCATGATGGAGCTTACTTTTAGAGCTTCAGGAACGGTAAATGTAGATTGCGACATTACAAACGAGCCTTACGATCAGCCAATAGACAGCAGTCTGTTTCTGGTTGTTAAATTCGGGGATGAGTATAGTGATGAAGATGAGGATCTACTTATTATTCCGCATGGTGAGTATGAGGTAAACGTACAACAATATATCTATGAGCTTATAGTGCTGTCTCTGCCATTTAAAAGGATACATCCCGGGGTAGAAGACGGAACTTTAAAATCTGACGTGCTGGATAAACTGGAAGAACTTAGCATCGATAAGAAAGAAAAAAATAATGAGGAGGATATAGATCCTCGATGGGATAAACTTAAGAATTTACTAAACGATTAAATAATAGCAAGCCATGGCACATCCAAAGAGAAAAATCTCTAAAACCAGAAGAGATAAAAGAAGGACACATTATAAGGCCTCGGTACCAAAAATAGCTACCGATCCTACAACAGGCGAAGCACATTTGTACCATAGAGCACACTGGCACGAGGGTAAATTATATTACCGTGGTCAGGTATTAATAGACAATACAGAAGAAGTAGAGGCTTAATGTCTCAGAGCTTCAATAAATTAAGAAAACTCTCACGCCGTGGGAGTTTTTTGTTTTTAGTTGAATAAGTCCTAAAAAGACCTTAATTTGCACCACTTTTAGAAGAAAAATTAGTACATTCCTTTTGATGTGCTTTTTTGTGCAGTTGCATGCACATTGGTGTTTTAAAATCGATTCTATGAATAAAATCACAGCAGCGATTACAGCTGTGGGTGCATATGTTCCCGACGATATTTTAACCAACAAGATGTTGGAGGAAATGGTGGATACCAACGATGAGTGGATATTCTCAAGAACAGGAATTAAGGAACGTAGAATTTTAAAAGATCCTAATAAAGGAACCTCGTTTTTAGCTATAGAAGCTTCAAAAAACCTGCTGAGAAAAACAAATCTTGATCCGCAGGAAATAGATCTTGTACTGGTAGCTACCGCAACACCAGATTTACCCGTTGCGGCAACCAGCGTACACGTTGCAACGCAAATTGGAGCTACTAATGCTTTTGCCTATGATATACAGGCAGCCTGCTCAGGATTTCTTTATGCAATGTCTACGGGTGCAGCTTATATCGAGTCTGGCAGGTATAAAAAAGTACTGGTTATAGGTGCAGATAAAATGTCTTCCATTATTGATTATACAGATAGAACGACCTGTATTATCTTTGGAGATGGAGCCGGCGCAGTATTAATGGAACCCAATGATGAAGGTCTTGGTCTGCAGGACGAAATCTTGCGTAGTGATTCTATAGGAAGGGATTCGCTTAGAATAGAAGCGGGTGGATCTTTAATGCCTCCTACCCAGGAAACAGTTGCGAAAAAACTGCATTACGTACGCCAGGATGGTAAAACAGTGTTTAAATTTGCAGTATCCAACATGGCGGCAGTAAGTGAACAGATTATGAAAAAGAACAATCTTACTAATGAAGATGTGAACTGGCTCATAGCCCACCAGGCAAACAAACGTATAGTTGGAGCTACCGCCGGCAGAATGAATCTGGAAGACGAGAAAGTTCTTATGAACATTCAGCGGTATGGAAATACCACTTCAGCCACGTTGCCGTTATTATTGAGCGATTACGAGAAAAATTTTAAAAAGGGGGATAACCTCATTTTTGCCTCATTTGGAGGTGGCTTCACCTGGGGTGCAGCTTATCTTAAATGGGCTTATAATTCTTAAAAAAACCAACACTTTAATATTATGGATTTAAAAGAAATTCAGAATCTGATAAAGTTCGTAGCCAAGTCTGGTGCCAGTGAGGTAAAACTGGAAACGGGAGATGTGAAAATCACTATTAAAACCGGTGGCTCAGACGATAAGGAAACTATAGTGCAACAGGTGCCTATGGCAGGACAAATGCCGCAGCAAATGCCGGTACAACAACATGCTCCTTCGCCTGCGCCCGAAGCCGTACCGCAGTCCGGTTCATCTTCTTCAGATAAAAAAGAATCAGCGTCAGAAGACAATTCGAATTATATTACAGTAAAGTCACCTATAATAGGAACTTTCTATAGAAAACCTTCACCAGACAAATCAGTTTTTGTTGAGGTAGGCGATAGTATTAAAGAAGGGGACGTACTTTGTGTAATTGAAGCGATGAAACTTTTCAACGAAATCGAAAGCGAAGTATCCGGGAAAATTGTAAAAGTATTAGTAGACGATTCCTCTCCTGTAGAGTTTGATCAACCACTATTCTTAGTAGACCCATCATAATTACTGCCCATTTATCTGAAGAAAAATATTCCTTCAGAAGAAAAAAACAATAGGTATGTTCAAAAAAATATTGATTGCCAATAGAGGAGAAATTGCTCTGAGGATTCTCCGTACGTGTAAAGAAATGGGAATTAAAACAGTGGCAGTATACTCTACTGCAGATGCTGAGAGTCTCCATGTAAGATTTGCCGATGAAGCCGTTTGTATTGGCCCTCCCCCAAGTAATTTATCTTATTTAAAAATTTCAAATATTATCGCCGCTGCAGAAATTACCAATGCAGATGCGATCCATCCGGGTTACGGATTTTTATCAGAAAACGCCAAGTTTTCCAAGATTTGTGAAGAGCACGAGATAAAATTCATTGGTGCTTCTGCAGATATGATTGCCAAAATGGGAGATAAGGCTACCGCAAAGGCGACTATGAAAGCTGCTGGTGTACCTTGCATCCCGGGTTCTGAAGGGATCATTAAGGATTTCAAAGAGTGCAGGAAACTTGCAGAAGAAATCGGATATCCGGTAATGCTCAAGGCAACTGCCGGAGGTGGCGGTAAAGGAATGCGTGCCGTCTGGAAACCAGAAGATCTCGAACCTGCATGGGAATCTGCACGTAAAGAAGCCGAGGCCTCTTTTGGAAATGACGGGATGTATATGGAAAAACTCATTGAAGAGCCACGACACATCGAGATTCAGGTTGTTGGAGACAGCAGCGGTAAAGCCTGTCACCTTTCCGAAAGGGACTGTTCTATCCAGAGACGTCATCAGAAATTAACTGAGGAAACTCCGTCTCCGTTTATGACAGATAAGCTCAGAAAGAAAATGGGCGAGGCAGCTGTAAAAGCAGCCGAATATATAAAGTACGAAGGCGCGGGAACAGTAGAATTTCTTGTAGATAAGCACCGCAATTTCTACTTTATGGAAATGAACACCCGTATCCAGGTGGAGCACCCAATTACTGAACAGGTGATAGATTACGACCTAATTCGAGAGCAGATTTTAGTAGCTTCCGGAGTGCCAATTTCAGGAAAAAATTACTTCCCGCAGTTGCATTCTATAGAATGTAGGATTAATGCAGAAGATCCATATCATAATTTCCGTCCGTCACCTGGTAAAATCACTAATATGCATGCCCCGGGAGGACACGGTGTGAGGATAGATACCCACGTTTACAGTGGCTATACCATCCCGCCAAACTACGATTCCATGATTGCTAAGCTTATTACCACTGCCCAAACCAGGGAAGAGGCGATAAATAAGATGAAACGAGCATTGGATGAGTTTGTAATAGAGGGCATTAAAACCACAATTCCTTTCCACAGGCAGCTTATGGATGAGCCAGATTATATAGAAGGAAATTACACCACCAAGTTTATGGAATCATTTAAAATGAAGACTCCAGAAGCAGAGTAGAAAAACACAAATATCATCAAAACCCGGAATTCTTTTCCGGGTTTTTTTTTGGGCGTTACCCCGTGAAAAACGGGGTCGGGCTATCCGTTTTTAGTCCCGCTCCACAAAAAGAATGGAGCGGGAGCTAACCACTCCTATCCCTAACGCAACCACCCCGCCCTCCCGGGCACCCTACTTTTTAAGGAGGGGACCTTTCAGGAAATAAACAATGGTGACAGCAAAAAAGCAGCTCTTCCTTTCTCTTTAGGCAGATAATTGCCATTTTGAGCCAATAACATTTTTCCGAAAGTGGAAAAGAATATGTTAGTGAATTCGTGGTAAAAACATGAGGCCGACATTCGTCCTTTTCAGCCTTCTTAAGAAAAAAATGTCGTCCCTCTTACTTCCTACTTCAGAATAAGTCGATAATTGCCATTTTAACCCTGCTTTTTATGATTAAATAAGGTAGAAATGCTGATTCCTGCACTCTAATTCTTTTTTTTGGATTAAAATCAAATTGAAGGTATCTGTGACTAAAACTACAGTCCAATAATTGCCATTTTTCAGCATTATCTTAAGAAGAACATAGGATCTTTGTCCCTCGTACGTTTCAACTCAGACATGAGCATAGGTCGATATTTGCTATTTTTCAGGCTAATCTTATCATGGTATGAGCCAACTTAGAAAGTTTTCGTAATTTCATTCCAAAGCAAAAATCCAAGCTGCTTTCTAAAAAATTCCGAATGATTAAAAAGATTTTCAAATTTATTCTGAAAGTTATCGCTTTACTATTTCTGTTTTCCATTTTTATAGTAATAGTGTATAAGTGGGTGCCAGTACCATTTACTCCGCTAATGGCAATCAGGTATTTTGAAAATCCGGAGGAGGATATTAGGCATGATTGGGTGAAAATGGAAAAGATATCTCCTAATCTGCAACTGGCGGTAATTGCCAGTGAAGATCAGAATTTTCCAACCCATAACGGATTCGATATTGAAGCGATTGAAAAGGCTATAGAAAATAATAAAAAAGGAAAGCGGGTCCGGGGGGCGAGTACGATTTCCCAACAAACTGCAAAAAATGTCTTTTTATGGCCGCAGCGCAGTTGGCTGCGGAAAGGTTTTGAAGTGTACTTTACTTTTTTAATTGAACTCTTCTGGAGTAAAGAACGTATCCTGGAAGTTTATTTAAACAGTATCGAAATGGGGAAAGGAATTTATGGAGCCGAAGTTGCTTCCGGAGCCTGGTTTAATAAATCTGCCGCAAACCTTTCAGCTTACGAAGCGGCTGCAATTGCTGCAATTCTGCCTAATCCAAGGCAGTATTCAGCAAATCCTGCAAGTAATTTTATTCAGCAACGTAAAAATTGGATTGTAAGGCAAATGAACAATCTGGGGAAATTAAATCTTGAATAATATTTTTTAAAGCTTTAGACCTAACAGGTTTTAAAAACCTGTGAGGTCTGGATTTACACCACCTCCTTAAATTATAAGTAACCCACAATGAATACTATAAAACAAAAGTTATTTGAAGCTTGCGAGCAATACGTTCAGGAACGAATTGAACGGATTTCTTCTGCGATAAAAGACCTGGAAAACGATCTTGAAAATGAATCGAAGAGCAGCGCAGGGGATAAGTATGAAACCGGAAGGGAAATGATAAATATCGAATGGAACAAACTTTCTAACCAGCTTCAGCAATTTAAAATGCTCAGGGAAACTCTGGATAAGGCAAAAAACAGGAAATCAACCGGAAAAATTCAGTTGGGAAGCCTCATAAGGACCAATATGGCCAGTTATATTGTGGCGATTCCCGCCGGGCAAATAGATGTTGGCGGAGAAAAATATTTTGCTATTGGAGCGAATTCTCCAATCGCTCAAATTCTTCATGATAAAAAGGCCGGGGAAGATTTTAGCTTTAACGGAAAAACAAATCGTATTGTTTCTGTGGAATAATATTTTGGGCAGACCTGTCAGGTTTTCAAAATCTGACAGGTCAGCAGCGGGATTCTATAAGTTTTTCTGAAATTTGAAGCCCCACGATCCTGCCAGGGTTTAATGCTGAAGAATGAACAAAGAAAATATGTTGCCCGTTTAGGTCGGCTTCAATCAGCCAGTTATTACCATGAAAATGGGCATTTTTAACCCTTGCCTTTATTTCAGATTTTGAACTGAATTTGATTTCTTCAGGATATAATATGATCTTCTTTTTGCTCTTTTCCGAAGGTTTTATGTTCTTCAGTAACACTTCATTCACATCGCCAAAGAGCGAGGCTACGTATATGTTCGGTGGGTTCTTATACAACTCCTGCGGACTCGCTTCCGCAAAAATTTTCTGATTCTTTAAAACTATGGTTTTATCGGCAAAAGAAAGTGCATCGGTACTGTCGTGAGTGGCTACAATACAGCTGATGTTCTCTTTTTTTAGGTAATCGAAAAGCCGGCGCCGCAGATTATTTTTCCTGAATTGATCGATGTGGCTAAATGGTTCGTCGAGTAAAATAAGTTCCGGTTTCTTTGCTAAAGCACGTGCCAGCGCCACTCTTTGCTGTTGTCCGCCGCTAAGATTTTTTGCCTTTGCGTCTCTTAGTTCGGTCATTTCCACGACTTCCAAAAGCTCTGCAATTCTGCGCTTCTTTATTACCGGGTACATATTGCTGAGGTATTTTCCCACGTTTTCTGCAACGGTTAACGGCGGCATCAGGTCGAAATCCTGGGCTAGATATTTCATAAAAGAATGTCCCGGCACAAGATTAAATGCAGGTCCATAAATTTGCTCTTCGTTCCATAGGATTTTTCCCTGCACATCGTGAAGACCATAAATAACCTGTAATAGTGTACTTTTTCCGCATCCGCTTTCGCCAATTACTGAAACATGTTCTCCCTGCTCAATCTCAAAAGTTATATTTTTTAAAATTGGTTTTTCGGCATAAGCAAAGGAGACATTTTTAAGTTTCAGCATAACAGGTTAAACTCTTGTTTAGAAAATGATAAAGTTAAGGTCAGGAAGACAAATCTTAGTATCTTTCTTTGGATAAATCTAATCAACTTTTATTAGAAAGATGCAGGAAATTGTAGTTTACGACCTTAATCAGACCTTATATAAGAAGTCGTCAAAAGATGAGTTCTTTAAATTCATTTGCTATAAAAAAGGTTATAAGCTGGTGCACCTATTTCAAATTGGCCTGCTCACAGTTGCAGGTAAATTGCGTCTTATGAGTAAAACTTATTTTAAAGAAAATTTTTATGATTATCTAAATAAAATTCCGCCGGAAAAGGTGCAGAAATATGCAAAGCAGTTCTGGAATGTAGAATTTCCTGAACATTTCAGGGAGGAAATGGTAGCCGATATTATAGAAAAAGATAAGGCTGGAATAAAGGTTTATCTCGTTACCGGCGGTTTTGAAATCTATACTAAATACCTCGAAGAACTTTTACCTTTAAAAGTTATTGGTACCCTAACAAAATATGTAAATGAAGATTATAAAATTATAGGAAAGACCTGTAATGATGCTGAAAAAATCAGGCGCCTTGATGCCGAAATAGATGGAGATTACAAAATATTGACATCTTATTCAGACGATGATGAGGAGATTCTTTATGAAGCTGAAAAAGGCTATTTCCTTGAAGATGGAGAATTAAAATTAGTTCAAAAAGAAAATAAACCCGATTAGTTATGCGGCATGGGATGCAAGCTTTAGCGAAGGCTTCAAATAAAAAACCTCACAAAAACACGGAAATAATTGTGGGTTCTGTGAGGTTTCAAATATTGTGTTAAAAAATTATCCTTTTACCTTCTCTTCGATTTTGTTTGGTAAAACTTCATAGCCCATATTATATAGTGTAAAACCAAAAATATCGGCATATTCTTCAATAATCATTTTAGTAGGTTTTCCTGCGCCATGCCCAGCTTTTGTTTCAATCCTGATCAAGGCCGGATTATCACCAGCTTGTTTATCCTGCAATTCTGCAGCAAATTTAAACGAATGCGCAGGTACCACGCGATCGTCATGATCTCCGGTAGTAATTAAGGTTGCGGGATATTCTGTACCTTCTTCCAGGTTATGGACCGGTGAATAATTGTACAGATACTCAAACATTTCTTTGCTGTCTTCTGCAGTACCATAATCGTAAGCCCAACCCGCGCCGGCGGTAAAGGTGTGGTAACGCAACATATCCATAACGCCCACTGCGGGTAAAGCCACCTGCATTAAATCTGATCGCTGCGTCATTGTGGCGCCAACCAGTAAACCGCCGTTAGAACCACCTCTAATTGCTAAATAATCGCTGGAGGTGTAGTTCTCTTCAATAAGATATTCTGCAGCTGCAATAAAATCATCAAAAACGTTCTGTTTCTTCAGCTTTATACCCGCATCATGCCATTCTTTTCCGTATTCGCCGCCTCCGCGAAGATTGGGAACGGCGTAAACTCCTCCCTGTTCCATCCAAACCGCATTTGCAGTACTAAAAGATGGCGTAAGGCTAATATTAAATCCGCCGTAGCCGTAAAGGATTGTTGGGTTTTTGCCGTTAAGCTTCAGACCTTTTTTATGTGTGATGATCATAGGAACTTTTGTTCCGTCTTTTGAAGTAAAAAATACCTGCTTACTTTCGTAATCTTCGGTATTAAAGTCGATTTTCGGTTTGTTATAAACTTCAGAAGTTCCTTCTTCAATCTGATACTTATAGATCGTCCCCGGTGTTACATAATTTGTAAAGCTGTAATACAGTACATCATCTTCTTTTTTGGCACCAAATCCACCTGCAGAACCAATTCCGGGTAATTCCACATCCCGTACAAGGTTTCCTTCATAATCATATTGCTTTACTTTGGAAATCGCGTCTTCCATATATTCAGCAAAAAAATAGCCTCCTGCTGTGGACGGACTCAATACGTTTTCTGTCTCCGGAATAAATTCTTCCCAGTTTTCGGGCTGCGGATTGGCAGCGTCTACTGTTACAATTTTTTTATTTGGAGCATCGAGGTTTGTGACCAGGAAGATTTTGCTGCCTTCATTTTCTATTACATACGTATCGGTTTTCTCATTGCCGATAATTGTCATTATTTGAGGGTCATCCTGGGAAAGATCCATCATAAAAAGTTTTCCTCCGGAAGTCGCATTTCTTGCCGAAATAAATAAGTACCGGTTGTCTTCGCTCACGCTTCCACCCACATAACGATGCTTCTGATCTTCCGTTCCGCCGAAAATGAGCTTATCTTCACTTTGTTTTGTACCCAGTTTGTGATAAAACAGCCTGTGCTGATCTGTTTTTGCTGAAAGTTCACTTCCTTCGGGCTTTTCGTAGCTGGAATAATAGAAACCTTCGTCCCCTTTCCATGAAACTCCGCTAAATTTTACATCCTGGATGGTATCTTCCACAACTTCTTTGCTTTCGGCATCCGTAATAATTATTTTACGCCAGTCGCTTCCACCTTCAGAAATACTGTAGGCAGCCATTTTACCATTTTCAGAAAAATTTAAGCCGCTAAGGGAAGTTGTACCGTCTTCGCTAAAGTTGTTAGGATTCAGAAAGACCTCCGGTTCTGCATCTTCAGATTTCTTGCGGTAAACCACGTACTGGTCCTGCAAACCATCATTTTTGAAGAAGTAGATGTAATCCCCTTCCTTAAAAGGCGCGCCTATTTTTTCATAATTCCATAGTTCAGAAAGTCTTTCTTCAAGTTCCTTTCTAAAGGGAATTTTCTTTAAATAATCAAAAGTCACTTCATTTTGAGCTTCTACCCAATTTTCGGTTTCTTCGCTGCGGTCATCTTCAAGCCAACGGTAAGGATCTTTCACTTCTGTACCAAAATAATTGGTAACGGTATCGACTTTCTTGGTTTCGGGGTAATTCAAAGCAGTTTGTTCATTTCTGGAATTTTCGTTGCAACCTGCCAAGAGGCTAAGGCCAACAATTCCGGTTATTATTCTTCTCATAAATAGGATTAAGGTTAAATCTTGCTATGCAGATTAGTACGAAAAATGCCTGCAGGTTACATTCCTACAGGCATTTTTAAAGGTAAGCTTAAAAAAATATTTATATAAGCTTATTTTCTAAAAGATATTCTGCAATTTGTACCGCGTTTGTGGCAGCTCCTTTTCTCAAATTATCGGCCACAACCCACATGTTAAGCGTGTTTGGCTGCGAGTAATCCCTTCTTATCCTGCCTACAAAAACATCGTCTTTTCCTTCAGCATAGATAGGCATGGGATAGGTATTGGTATCCGGATTGTCCTGGACGGTGATGCCGGGGAATTCACTAAGAATTTTCCTTACCTCGTTTTCCTCAAAATCAGACTCGAATTGTACGTTTACAGCCTCGCTGTGTCCTCCAACAACAGGAATCCTGATTGCAGTGGCGCTCACGTTTACAGAATCGTCACCAAGGATTTTCTTGGTTTCCTTAGTTAGTTTCATTTCTTCTTTGGTATACCCGTTTTCCTCAAAAACATCGCAATGCGGAAGTGCATTTCTATGGATTGGGTAAGGATATGCCATTTCGCCTTTCTCTCCTGCATACTCATTTTCCAACTGCTGAACGGCTTTTACACCAGTTCCTGTAATAGATTGATAAGTGGAAACAACTACTCTTTTAATTTTATACCTGTCGTGAAGCGGCTTTAAAGCCATCAATAACTGAATTGTAGAACAGTTTGGATTGGCTATAATTTTATCTTCAGCGGTAAGTTCTTTAGCATTAATTTCCGGAATTATCAGTTTCTTGGTGGCATCCATTCTCCAAGCTGAAGAGTTGTCTACAACCGTAGTTCCCGCTTCCGCAAATTTTGGTGCCCACTCCAAAGAAGTTCCTCCTCCGGCAGAAAATATTGCCAGATCGGGTTTTTTTGCCACGGCAGTTTCAAGGCCAATAACTTCATAATCCTTACCATTGAAGTTCACCTTTTTTCCAACCGATCTTTCTGAAGCAACCGGATACAATTCATCAATAGGGAAATTTCTTTCCGCCAAAACTTTTAACATTACCTCGCCTACCATTCCTGTGGCGCCTACAACTGCTACTCTCATTTTATATATTTATTTGAGGACTTCACTTTCTAAACATGTGAGGTCTGTAATTTTCTCATGCAAATGTATTATACTAAAATTTATTGCGGTACGCTAACCGCTTAAATTTGATTAGGATATAGATTTTTTATACTAATTAGTACAAATTGTTAAAAAAAGAACCCCTTGCTTTTACAAGGGGTTTAATTAATTGCTACTTGTTAAAATATGCAGTATAGCGGTGCACGTTATTGTTTCTCCTACGGAGTGTTATTTTGTCTTTTCAGCTCGTCCCTTATTTCGATAAGCAATTCTTCCTGAGAAGGGCCTTTTGGAGCAGCCACTTTTGGAGCTTCCTTTTTTGTTTTGGTCCTTTCGTAAGCCTGCAACAGTAAAAATATAAAAAATGCTACTATTATAAAATAGATAAGTGCCTGTAACAGGTTCCCGTATGTTATTACAGCAGCTTCAGCTTCTTTCGCGGCATCAAGGGTTTCGTAATATTCACCGTCGAGCGCAAAAAATTTCTGGGAGAAATCTGTACCACCCGTAAAAATGCCAATTATCGGCATAAGTACATCTGCAACTACAGAGGCGATAATTTTGTTAAATGCTGCTCCCATTACCACTGCTGTAGCCAGAGCAATAATGTCACCTTTCATAAGAAAGGCTCTGAAATCTTTAAAAAAAGCCATGTATTGGGGATGTTATTATTAGCTGACTAAAATAGTCGAAAATTTTATATCGGCAAAAAAGGCAACTTATTCTGAAATTATCCTGCGGGTAACACGTTGGGAGATCCCTGTAATTAGCTCGTATGAAATTGTGTTTCCGGCTGCGGCAAAGTCGGTCGCATGTGGTCGTTCGCCAAAAATCACTACCTGGTCTCCTTCTTCGCAATCTATATCTGTTACATCGATCATGAGAATATCCATACAAATATTGCCCACAATAGGAGCAAATTTTCCATGCACAAGAACCCCGGTTTTTTCATTTCCGTATTTTCTGTGGATACCATCGGCATAGCCAAGTGGTAGCGTAGCAATCCTCGATGGTCTGGTAGCTTTAAACGTCCTGTTATAACCCACGGTTTCCCCTTCTTCTAAATCCTGAATTTGGGAAATTAGCGTCTTCAGCGTACCTACAGGCTTCAGTTTTTTATCTATTTCTTTGTCATTTCCGAAGCCATAGAGACCAATTCCGCAGCGAACCATGCTCATGGCAGCTTCAGGATAATTAAATATTGCTGAAGTATTGCAGACGTGCAAAATCGGCTCATAGCTGAATTCCTCTACAAAGCGAGCAGCAATTTTTCTGAAGGTATTAATTTGGTTAAGGGTGAATTCCCGCTCCCGCCAGTCTTCACTTGCTGCCAAATGGGAAAAAACTGAATGTACTTTTACTGCAGAAGTTGTTGCAAGTCTGTCAAAGACAACCTCCACCTTTTTTGGTGAAAAACCAAGCCGGTTCATACCTGTATTAAACTTAATATGGACAGGATAATCTTTTTGACCGAGTTTTTCTGCAGTAGCTATAAAATCGGTAAGGAGATGATCGCTGTAAAGACTTGGTTCCAGGCAATTTTCCACAAGCTGATCGAAATTTTCCTGCTGGGGATGAAAGATCATAATAGGAGTGGTGATTCCTGCCTGCCTGAGCCGGACACCTTCCTGTATGTAGGCAACCGCAAAATAGTCGGCACCCAAATCTTCAAGTTTTCGTGCTATATTAATTGAATCGTTCCCATAGGCGTAGGCCTTGATAACGGCCATGAATTTCACATCTTCCGGGACCCGGGAACGGATGGTTTTATAATTATGAGCCAGGGCTCCAAGGTCTATTTCCAGTACTGTTTCCTGTGCTTTAGGCATTTTTTTGCTTTAGTTTGGGATCTATTTCCTCTGCATCGTTCACGTTTAATTTTTTAACCCTTTCCCTTAGCATGGCCTTATAATATGCAGCACGGCTCAGCGGTTCATATTCTTCGTTTTCACCAAGAAAAACCAGGTCGTCATTTATTGCTTTTCTATAGCTAAACTGTGCCAGGTTTCCGGTTCTCGTACAAACGGCGTGTACTTTGGTCACATATTCGGCTGTAGCCATAAGGTTGGGCATAGGGCCAAAAGGATTTCCTTTAAAATCCATATCCAGACCCGCGACGATTACCCTTACCCCGCGATTTGCGAGATCGTTGCATACCGTCACAATTTCATCATCAAAAAACTGGGCTTCATCAATCCCTACCACATCGCAGCCATCGGCCAGGATCCTGATGTTGGAAGCAGATGGAACCGGGGTGGAACGAATTTCGTTGGAATCGTGAGACACCACCATTTCTTCATTATATCGAATATCTATGGCCGGTTTAAAAATCTCAACCTTCTGTTTTGCAAAGGTGGCACGTTTGAGCCTGCGGATTAATTCTTCAGTTTTACCCGAAAACATACTTCCGCAAATTACCTCAATCCATCCAAATTGCTCTTCGTGATTTACTGTATTTTCGAGAAACATTTTGTAATTTTCAAATCGAAAAGGGATTCACCCCCGTTTCGTATAAAGGTGGAACAAATTTATTAAAAATACAAGCTTTGCAGAAGGGGCAGGTGCTAAAGTTATAAAGGCAGGGCAGGTAATTTTAAGAAGTTGGAAGCCTGTAACATTATTAAAATTTGCCGGTTTGCCGGTAAAATCCAGAATTATGAAAAAGAAGATCGAAGATGAACTTTTTAAGCTTGCAGAGAAAATTGTAAACAGTAAAGACAATCTTGATGTTGCGCAATTAAAGTCTGAAGCCAGAAATCTGTATGAAAAACTATGTGTTCTGCATTTTACGGAAAAGCATTTAGCAGAAACAGATTTTGAAGAACCTGAGGCTGAAACTAAAGTTTTTTCTGAAGAGCTGGCTAAACAAGTTCCGGAAGAGCAAAAAGAAGTTAAAGATGACCGTTCTACATATTTTGCGCCCGATGGAACAGAGTATAACGATTCTGAAGCAATCACAGAGCCAAACACGGAAAAGATTAAAAATCTTGTGGCAGAAATGCCGCAGGAGACGGGCCAGATTGATGACCTGTTCGCCAGAATTAATTCCGAAGAAAAGCCGAAACAGCAATCTGAAGCGACTCGGGAAAGAGCAGAAGAAAAACCTGAACCAAAGCAGGAACCTATATTTCAACCAGAACCTAAACCACAATCAGAACCCACACCGCAGCCGGAATCTAAGTCGGAGCCAGAATCTCAACCACGGCCAGAATCCCAACCCAAACCACAGCCCGAAAATAGAACAGATTTTCACGATTTTGGGATAGGATATGACAGTCTGCCACAATTTGAACCGGTAAATCAAAACGGAAAAGCACCGCGTCCAAGATCGTTAAATGACCGGCTAAAGAAGGGAATAACCATTGGATTAAATGAACGTCTTGCATTTATAAAACATCTTTTTGAAGGAAATGCTACAGATTATAATCGTGTGCTTTCTCAGTTAAACACTTTTCATACGCTGGAAGAAGCGCAAAAATTTATTCAGTTGGTGGTGAAACCAGATTACAACAACTGGGAAGGAAAAGAGCAGTATGAGCAGCAATTCCTGGAGAAGATCGAAAATAAATTCGAAAACTAACGCGTACACTTTCTATGGCTAAGCTTTACCTGGTTCCTACACCAATAGGCAATCTTGAAGATATTACGTTGCGGGCGATCAGAGTACTAAAGGAAGCCGATCTTATTCTTGCAGAAGACACCAGGAATAGCGGAAAACTTCTTAAACATTTTGATATTTCCACTCAAATGCACAGCCACCATATGCATAATGAGCATAAGACGGTGGATACTGTTGTACAGCGGATCAAGAACGGAGAAACTATAGCGCTGATAAGTGATGCCGGAACTCCTGCAATTTCAGATCCCGGATTTTTACTCGTGCGAGCCTGTGTAGAGGCTGGAGTAGAGGTTGATTGCCTTCCCGGAGCTACAGCTTTTGTGCCTGCACTTGTAAACAGCGGACTGCCAAATGACAAGTTTATTTTTGAAGGTTTTCTTCCGGTAAAAAAAGGTCGGCAAACGCGGCTTAAACTTTTAGCTGAAGAAATCCGGACTATGATTTTCTACGAATCTCCTCATAAACTTCTGAAAACCCTTACCCATTTCACTGAATATTTTGGTGCTGAACGTCAGGCCTCTGTTTCTCGTGAAATAACTAAACTCCACGAAGAAACAATCAGAGGAACTATTGCTGAAGTGTTGCAGCATTATAACAATAAGCCGCCTAAAGGAGAGATTGTGGTTATCGTTGAAGGGAAAAGATAATATTTCCGTGGGATCGTTCATGTCTTTCTTAGCATAGGATCTTCTCGCGCCGGTATTCCAAGCATCTAAAATTTTTATCATAAATACCTTGAAAGGAAGGATAATTGTAGAGGTAAAAACTAAAATGATTTAAATGCAAAACCTGCTTGAAGAAATTCGTGGTTGCGATCTTTGTCGTGAGAACTTACCATTTGAGCCAAGACCAATCCTGGAAGCATCTTCAGAATCTAAAATATTACTTATAAGTCAGGCGCCGGGGCAGGTGGTACATAACACGAGGATCGCATGGAATGACCAGAGTGGTAAAAGACTCCGTGAATGGCTTGGTGTGGACAAAGATACTTTTTATAACACCGGTAATTTTGCAATTTTACCAATGAGCTTTTGCTATCCAGGAAAGGCTAAAACCGGGGATGCTCCGCCACGAAAAGAGTGTGCTCCATTATGGCATGAGAAGGTGCTTTCCAAATTTGGTAATCTGCAGATGACCATTCTTATCGGGTCTTATGCTTCAAATTATTACCTGAGGGATAAAAACAACCTCACCCAAAAAGTAACTGATTTCAGGGAATATCTTCCGGAATTTTTTCCAATTCCGCATCCATCTCCCGTAAATGTATTCTGGAGGAAAAAGAATCCGTGGTTTGAAGATGAGGTGGTGCCTGAGCTTCAGAAAAGAGTAAAAGAAAAAATTGGGTAAAATTCCGAACTGCTTATTATTTTTCACACCTTCGCAGGAAATCAGAAAGTATGAAAATTGCCAAATTTATTACTACACTTAAAGAAAATCCTGAGCAAAATACTTTTGCGCAAACAATGAAGGTAATTGATGCTCATTATAAATTTACACCGACAGCCTTTAAAAATGGAAAACTGAAAAATGAACCCGGCGAGAACAACGGGAGCTGTAAAATATTTTACTTCGGAAAGTTACATGATCTTTCCGAGAAAGCTGTTCTGGCTTGTTTTGGAGAAGTTTACTTTGAAGATGTACTAAAAAATCCTGAAGGAACAGGGCACCAGAATATAAGAAACTTTATGAATAGCGGTTGGAGCAAAATTGAATTTAAAGGTGAAGCTTTACAGCCTGAATAATTCAAATTCTTTATTATCTTCAGCTAAAAAATTGAAGTAAATGCGCTGGACCTTAAAGCCCAAACCAGATCAGGAAACTGTAATAAAACTTTCAGAAGAATTGGGGGTGGGGAAACCTATTGCCTCTCTTTTGGTGCAGCGGGGAATTACGACTTTTGAAGATGCAAAGAAATTCTTCCGTCCTTCCTTAAAAGACCTTCACGATCCTTATTTAATGAAGGATATGGATCTTGCCGTAGCACGAATTGAAAAAGCCATTGCTTCCGAAGAAAACATCCTCGTTTATGGAGATTATGATGTGGACGGCACTACCAGCGTCGCCTTAATGTCTTCTTTTTTAAGATCATATTCTTCTTTTGTCGCAACTTATATTCCCGATCGTTATGATGAAGGCTACGGAGTGTCCTACAAGGGAATTGATTTTGCGGCAGATAACGACATCAGTCTGATTATTGCGCTGGACTGCGGAATAAAAGCCGTTGAAAAAGTCGCTTATGCTAAAGAAAAAGGTGTTGATTTTATTATCTGTGATCATCACCGGCCCGGGAGTGAAATTCCGAATGCTGTGGCGGTGCTCGACCCAAAACGGGAAGACTGTGAATACCCTTACAAGGAACTCTGTGGCTGCGGAGTAGGCTTTAAATTGATCCAGGCGCTTGCCGCAAACCGGGATTTAAAACTTGAAAACCTTCTTCCGTACCTGGATTTGGTGGCTACTGCCATTGGGGCAGACATTGTTCCCATTACGGGAGAGAACAGGATTTTGGCTTATCATGGGCTGCATGTAATTAATGTAGCGCCACGAATGGGTTTTAAAGCAATTCTGAAGCAGCTCAAAAAGGATAAAATCACTATTACAGACGTGGTTTTTATCCTGGCGCCCCGCATTAACGCTGCCGGAAGGATGAAGCACGGGCTGCATGCGGTGAACTTGCTTACGGAAGAAGATGAGGAAACAGCGATAAAGTTTGCTTCAGAAATTGAAGAATATAACACCGATAGGCGGGATACCGACAAAATCATAACCGAAGAGGCTCTTGCACAAATTGAAGCGTCGCAGGAGCAGGATCGTAAAACCACTGTGGTGTATCATGAAAACTGGCATAAAGGAGTTATTGGTATTGTCGCTTCCAGGCTCACCGAAACCTATTACCGCCCAACGCTGGTTTTTACTAAGAGTGGAGAGAAACTGGCTGCTTCAGCACGGTCTGTAAAAGGTTTTGATGTTTATGATGCGCTGGAATCCTGTAAAGAACATATTGAGCAGTTTGGCGGACACAAATACGCCGCCGGACTCACTTTACTGGCTTCGGAATATGAGAATTTTAAGCTGAAGTTCGAAGAAGTGGTTTCTGAAACTATCGACAAGAACCTGCTCACTCCTGAAATTGCTATAGACGCCGAACTGGATTTGAAGGATATTATCCCGAAGTTTTATCGTATTCTTAAACAATTTGCGCCCTGTGGTCCGGGAAATATGTCACCGGTCTTTATGACTCAAAACCTTCGGGATACAGGATATGGAAAATGTGTGGGTGCAGATCAGAGTCATTTAAAATGCCAGGTAAAACAGGAAGGAAAGAGCCCGGTTTTTGATATGATTGGCTTTGGCCTTGGTAAAAAGCTGGAGATTATTGCTAAAAATAAAGTCTTTAAAGCCGTGTATGCGATAGACGAAAACGAATACAACGGAAATGTTTCATTGCAGCTAAGACTTAAAGATATTTCCGAATAAGCTCGCGCTATTTAGATTCAGTTTAAATAATTTTTTATCTTTGGAGAAAGCATTCAAAGATGGAGGACGTAGATTTAATTTATCACAATAAATTCGGAATAGCTTTTAGGTGGAAGAATTCGGAGCTCAAAGCCGATCCTAAGAGGATTCAGCTGGTTTTTAAGGATATGGGCTTCTATCTTTTGCGTGAAGAAATCCTTCAGCTCTCCAACAATATCCAAACCGCTGCCCAGCATAATTGTTGTAAATGTGATATGAAAAACTGCCGAAGTATCCTAATAAAGTCACCTTTACTGAAGATGGATTTTGCAGTAACCCGGGAAGAAATGGAACAAATTTCAGATCTTATAGAAGGAACATTGTTCCGGCTAAATTTACTTCATTATTTGGACGATATTTGTAAAAATTAAGGATTGGTTTTTCTTCTTAATTGCAGTTAAAGTTTGGTTTCTTTAATTTGAAGTACTTTTATACAAGCTTAAAAAAATCTAGAAGAGATATTCAGGTTAGATGAATGCAATAAACAGCTTTTTCAAAAGAAATATTACTTTTTCAAATTTTTGGATTAAAAATGGTTTCATAATTGTTACAATATCTATTTTAGCTAATCATCTTATAGCACCTGAACATTTTCCATTAAATAAATCCTACGAATTCCCTTGGTTTTTTATTGCTATTTCAATCTTTATCGGAAGTGTAATAACACTTATTGCAAGTTTTAATTTTCGACATTTTAAAAATAAGTACTTTTCTAAAAAAATTAATTCACAGGTACTTTTATATTTCCTTTTTTCAACTTTAGGCTATATATCGATAATATATATTCCATTATACTATGTTATTAATGGAATTAATGCATTTGAATCCTATGACGTTTATTATCTATTAATAGGACTTTCAATCACCTTACTACTAAGCACTGTTGGAATAGTTCTTATGTTCTCTGCCGATATTTATCAACTTCACAGACTTGCGTCTATTAATGAAAAACTAAAAGTTAAACAAGGTGGCAAAATCACCTTGGTCAATTTTGCTGACATTGCTTTTATTTATAGCGAAAACAAAATAGTAAACCTTGTAAAAATTGATGGAGCTTCAATAGTTACAGATTTCACTTTAAATGAAATTGAAGATAAATTCAGTAAGCAAAATTTTTTTAGAGCAAATAGGCAGACAGTTTTACACCCTCGTTCTATTGAGCAGATAAAAACAATAGAAAACGGAAAGTTGTCAATACTACTTAAGCCCACCCTTGCTGGCAAAAAAATATCTCAAATAAATATCAGCAGGTATAAACGGCAAGCCTTTATGGATTGGTTTGAGAACAAACTGTAAGTTGGCTTGATTATTCAGCTATTATTTTGATACCATTCAGTAAAAATTCCTGATTTTCTACTATTTTCCTTGCTTCACCATTGTTTCTTCGTTTAAAATTTAAAAACGATAAAAAAATGAACAAAGCCTTTTTAACAACAAAAGTCACTCCTGTAATAGTTCTTATTCTTTGCTCCCTCTTATATTTATCAGGTTATTTTCAAATCATAATAGCGGCATTTTTAGTATTAATTGCTAGTGCAATAGAATATAGAAAAGACCTTTTTAAATCTTTAGGTTTTCAGAAAAAAAGAATGAATCTCAAAGACCTTCTAATAACAGCTCCATTATTCTCGGGAGGTTTATTTCTAATATACTCTTTCGTTCTTGTTCCAGGTGTAACTTATCTCACTGGACAGGAAATGGATTTCTCGGCATTCGATTCTTATAATGGTAGCCTATCAGCTACTTTAGGTTTACTTATTTTAATGTGGGCATCAGCTGCGTTTGGAGAAGAAATTATATTTAGAGGATATCTTATGAGACAGTTTGAAAAATTCTTTGGAAACAGTAAAATTAGTCTTGTACTAAATATAGCTCTACTTGGTGTTCTTTTTGGCTTCCTACACGCATATCAAGGTATAACAGGTCAGATTGTAACCGGTATTGTTGGTGTGTTACTTGCCATTATTTTTTATCTACGTAAATACGACTTATGGTTTAACATTGCTGTTCACGGATTTTTTGATACAATTGCATTGGTATTTATATACAAAGGCTGGTATTGACCAAGAAAAAGTGATGACATAAATGATTTCCCAGGAGAAGTAACAACAATAACAACATTGGCAATAGGCCAAACTTTTTTAATTCATTTTAAATGAAACGTCGAATAGTACCTAATTAAATGTATAATTACAACACGTAAAATCACGCTCGACAGCTTGCGGTACTCTTGTGCCTGGCATAATAAAAACAATAACTTTTCAAAAACCTACAAAATAATAATAGTTCTCCTTTTAACTCTTTCCTTTATGAGTTGTGGAGGTGCAAAATATAATTACAATTTCGACAGAGGGAAAGAATTAAATTTCAAAAGTGGAAAATGGATTTTAAACGAAC